>JAIEMN010000016.1 GCA_019752115.1 Gemmatimonadaceae bacterium | reverse complement strand
GTCGCACCGATTCTCGCGCAGGACCCAGCCGCGAGGCCACCACGGTGGCCTTGACTAGTTGGCCTTTCTCATAGAAGACATTCGAGGAATCCAAGGCAGTTTCCCGCTGACCACACCGATCAGTAGCTTGGAGCGCATGGAACTCCTCCCGTGGGTGTGGGCCCTGCTGGGGTGTGCGGTTGGCGCGCTTGGCGCGTGGCTGATTTCGCAGCGCATCGCCGCGGCCGATACGGCGCGGCGGGTGAGCGAAGCGGAAGCGCCGCTCAAGGCGCAGTTGGCGCGCCATGAAGCGGAGGCGCAGCTCACGGCGCGCCACGGCAATGTGGCGGAGCTGCTGGCCCCCATCCGGGATACGCTCGCGCGGTACGACGATGCCCTCGCGCAGCTCGGGCGGGCGCAGGCGCAGGTCGCCGGGCAGATCGGCGAACGCCTCGAGGCCGTGGCCACCGCGGGGGAGTCGCTGCGCCGGGAGACGCAGCAGCTGTCGCAGGCCCTGCGTGCACCGACGGTGCGTGGGCAGTGGGGAGAGCTGCAGCTGCGGCGGGTGTGCGAGCTGGCGGGGATGCTCGCCTACTGCGACTTCGAACCGCAGGTCACCGTGCGCACGGAAGACGGCGTACAGCGCCCCGATCTCCTTGTGCGCTTGCCGGGTGAGCGGCGCATCGTGGTGGACGCCAAGGCGCCACTCACGGGCTATCTCGAGGCGATGGCCGCGAGTGATGACAAGCAGCGGACCGCGTGGCTCGCCGAGCATGCGGCGCAGGTGCGGGCGCATGTGCAGCGCCTGGCGAGCAAGCGGTACTGGATGCAGTTCCCCGATGCACCGGACTTCGTGGTGCTCTTTCTCCCTGGGGAAGCGTTCTTTGCGGCGGCGCTGGATGCTGATCCGTCGCTGCTCGAGGCCGCGTTGGGTGAGCGCGTGCTGCTGGCGACGCCCACGACGCTCATCGCGCTGCTGAAGGCGGCGGCGTATGGGTGGCGTCAGGAGCGTGTGGCCGAAGAAGCGGCCGAAGTGGCTACGCTGGGCCGGGAGTTGCACGAGCGGCTCGCGGTGTTCGACGAACAGCTCACGGAGTTGGGGCGCGGGCTGCAGCGCGCCATGACGGCGTACAATCGCGCGGTGGGCAGTCTCGAAAGCCGCGTGCTCGTATCGGCGCGCCGGCTCGGCGAGCTCGCCCCCGTTACGCCGATCGATACGGACCTTCGCAAGGTGGATGTGCCCGAATGAACACCCGATCGCTCTTCCGTGCCGCGCTCGCGCTGCTCGCCACCACGCCCGCGGGGCTGCTCGCCCAGCGGCCGGCCCCCGTCTACACGCATGCCGACTCCCTGCGCGGCGGCAACGGCCCGGGGCGCAGCTGGTGGGATGTCGAGTTCTACGATCTGCGCGTGCGCGTCTCGCCCACCGACAGCACGCTGCGCGGCGCCAGTGGCATCACCTACAAGGTCACCGCGCCCGCCAAGGCCCGGCAGACGCAACTCCAGATCGATTTGCAGGTGCCGCTCGAGGTGGACAGCATCGTGCAGGATGGTGCGAAGCTCCCCTTCACGCGCGACGGCAATGCCTTCTTTGCGACGGTCGTGGTGAATCAGAAGGTCGGCGAGCGACGCACGGTCACCACGTACTACCACGGCAAACCGCGCGCGGCCAAGAACCCGCCGTGGGATGGGGGGCTCATCTGGCGCGCCGACAGCCTTGGCAACCCCTGGGTGGCAACGGCGAATCAGGGCTTGGGTGCGAGTGTGTGGTGGCCCACCAAGGACACGCAGGCGGATGAGCCGGACAGCCAGCGCGTGGCGATTCGCGTCCCCGATCCGATGGTGAACGTGTCGAACGGCCGACTGCGCCGGGTGACGCATCACGACGATCGCACCACGACGTGGGAGTGGTTCCTCGTGCACCCCATCAACAACTACGATGTCGCGATCAATGCGGGGACGTACGAGCACTTCAGCGAGATCCATCAGGGCGAGCGTGGCCCGCTGACGATGGACTACTGGCCGCTGGCCTTCCATCGCCAGGCGGCGGAACAGCAGTTCCGGCAGGCGAAGCCGATGATCCAGTGTTTCGAGAACTGGTTCGGGCCGTATCCGTGGTACGAAGACGGCTACAAGCTCATCGAAACGCCGCATCTGGGGATGGAGCACCAGAGTGCGGTGGGCTACGGCAATCGCTTCCAGAATGGCTATCTCGGCACCGACCTCTCGGGGACCGGTGTGGGGTTGCTGTGGGACTTCATCATCGTGCACGAAAGTGCGCACGAGTGGTGGGGGAACAGCCTGACCTCCAAGGACCTCGCCGACATGTGGGTGCACGAGTCGTTCGCGAACTACGCCGAGAACCTCTATGTGGAGTGCCGACTGGGCAAAGCGGCCGGGGCCCGCTATGTCATCGGCACCCGCGCCAAGGTGCGCAACGATCAGCCCATCATCGCCGCCTATGGCGTGAACGCCGAAGGCTCGGGCGACATGTACTACAAGGGCGGCAACATGCTGCACACCATTCGCCAGATCATCGGCGATGATGCCAAGTGGAAGCAGATCCTGCGCGGCGTGCAGAGCACGTATGCGCACCAGACGGTGACCGGTGCGCAGGTGCAGGCCTACATCTCGCAGCAGGCCGGGATCGATCTGGCGCCGGTGTTTGCGCAGTATCTCACGACGACCAAGATCCCCGCGCTTGAATGGAAGCCCGACGGCGACGGGGTGCAGGTGCGCTTCGCCGATGTGGTGCCGGGCTTTGCGCTCGAGGTCCCGCTCTCGGCGTCGGGGAAGATGGTGAAGAGCCGCGTGACGGCGGAGTGGTCACCTGTGGCGCTGAGTGTTGGCGCCGGCGTGCTGCGTGCTGATGAGAACTATTACGTTGTCATTCGACGGGCGCCCTAGAAACAGCTTGCACAGAGTACACCGTGAACCACAGGGGGGCACAGAGACTCATCACGACTCTCTGTGCCCCCTGTGGTTCTCTGTGCACCCTGTGCGAGCTGTCTAAAGCGATCCCAGCAGATCGTCGATCGCTTTCTTGTCGGCATCTTCGAGCGGCTCGGCGCCGTTGATGATGCGCTGCAGGATGTCCACCGCTTCGGCGGCGAGGTCATCGGGATGGCGACGGTCCTTTTCGAAGCGCACGATGTGGCCGAGGAGGATCGTTTCGAACGGCGCCTCCTCGGTCTCGTCGTCATCCTCGTCGTCCTCATCGTCGTCGTCATCATCGGCCCCGACGGACGCTTCGTAGCTCGGGACGCTCGCCTTCCAGGGCTCCGACTCGTGATCCTGCGCTTCGAGCAACGCGCGGGGCACGAGCGCGAACAGGCGACACTGCAGCCCCGGGGACTCCTCGAACGCGAACAGGCCGAGCTGCACCGGCTCGTCGAAAAGCTTGAGGTTGAGCAGGCGAGCGATCGCTTCGGGCGGCATGGCGCTCCGCGCGACGAGCCGATCGTCGATGTACGACGCCAGCGCGCAGTTCTCGGGGGCGCGCGGATCGTCGAGCTGGGCGACGTGCAGCGTGATGGGTTCGCGCGTGGTCACGAACACCGCCTGACGCTGCTCGCCCTCCGCCTCGTCGCCCGCATCCTGCTCGTCGGGGGACTCGTCGTCGGGAGTGAAGTCGTCGTCGGGCTCGAACTCGTTGGCGGCCATTGGAGCGTTCGTTGGATCGGGGTACCGCGGGGGCTGTCGCAGGTTAGACAGCAAGCCTCCGTCCGGGAAGGCCCCCCGGGCTCAACCGCCCGGGGGGCCTTCGTTAAGCGGCTGCCACGTCGGTGACGTCGGTCTCCTCGAAGACCGTGCCAAGCCACCGCCACACGGGCCAGAGCTCGAGGGCAATGATGAGGTTCGCCACGAGCGTGGCGAGCACCACCGACCAGCCGTTCCAGTCGCCCGTGAGCCACAGAATCAGCACCCCGGCGCCGGCAGGAAACACGAGCGCGACCGCAGCGACGAGTGTGGTCGCGCCGGTGGTGAGCAGATTCTGGCCCATCGTTTCGAAGCCGCGCGCTTCGGTCCCGAGGCGCACCCACGCCGGAAAGAGCAGCGCGGTGGCGTTCTGGACGGTGAACATCAGCGCGTTGAACACCGGCACACCCACGACCACGGCCACGATGATCGGAATCGTGGCGCCGCTCTGGAAGAACAGCGCCGGGTCCTGCAGGAACATCACCAGCGGGACCGTCATCAGCGACCACACCGTGATGCTGTGCAACACGGTGACGGCGACGATCTCGGCGCCCACAATCCGCCAGCCGGCGAGCGGCATCGTCTTGAGCTGCGCCAGTTTGGGGAGATCGAGGCGCAGGTCGAAGCGCATCCAGAGCGGCCCCACGAAGAGCAGCATGGCGCCCCAGCCGATGGTCACGCCCATGAAGGCGTCACCGGCGCGCGTGGACGCCGAGCGTGTGACGGCGGCCAGAATGGCGAGGCCGATCGTGAACGACACCAGCTGGGTCGTCCAGGATCCGCCGCGCATGGCGGCGACAATGTTCTTCCAGACGATGGCGACTTCCGGCCGGCCGCGGAGCCCAAGCGACGGCACCCGCGCGAGCTTCCCGCTCCGACTGCGCGTGCGCCCCATCTGCGACGCGCGAAAGCGCTGGAGGCGCTCGGCGCGGTGCTGCGTGGCTTCGATGGCCGCTTCTTCGAACGCCCGATCGAGGCGCACGACCCACACGTAGTGCAGGAGCAGCAGCGCCCCCGCGCCTGCCAGCGCGGGCCAGAAGGCGGGGGTGCGAATGAGCTGCACCGGTTCGAGCAGCGTGCGCACGGGCCACAGCGCGGCCGCCGGTACCGGCGCCTGCAACGCGTCGGTTATGGCGGTGATGAGCGCCTTGACGCCACTTGTGCTGGCAAAGCGCAGCGTGGGGAGCTCGACGGCGAGCCCGTACACCACCATGCCGACCAGCGCTCCGAAAATCACCAGCGGCACGAGGCCGCGTCGCGCGCCGGCCTGACCATGCTCCATGGCGCTCGCGCGCACGATGGCCGCGCCCAGCCGATGCAGCGCCAGCGTGGAGAACACGACCCACAGCGCGAGCCCGCGCTCCCACGAGGCCAGCTCGCCCGCGTTGCCGCGGAAGAGCACCGAGAAGATCAGCGTGTTCACCAGAATGGCCAACTGCAGGCGCAGCAGCTTGGCGTGCACGAGCCCCCGGCGTGTGATCGGCGCGGGGAAGAGGAACTGGACTTCGGCCGGAGCAAAGGCGAGCGCGCCGCGCTCACTGCCGAACAGCCACCAGCGCGCCGACGACAGCAGCAGGAGCGTGCTGCCCAGCACCAGCAGCGGTTCCGACTGCAGCAGCGCGGTGAGCGGCGAGCCGTTCATCTGCGCGTTGCGGAAGAGCGCCCACCACAGGTAGAGCGCGCCGAGGGCGACGGCGGCGATGTAGCGCGGGCTGCGCACCCGCCGCGTCTGCTGGCGCACGCGATTGGCAAAGGCGCGCGCGTAGAGATACGCGAGCGCGCTCAGCGGCGCGGGCTGACGGTCCGTCGTGGCCACGGCCGCGTTACGCCGCGGTGGTCACGGGATCGGCGGCCGGCTCGTCGCCGGTGAGCGCGATGAAGATCTCCTCGAGTGAGCGGCCAGCAAGCGCGGGACGCTGGGTCACGATGTCATCCAGGGTGCCGAAGGCGACCATCTGCCCTTTGCGAATCACCAGCAGCCGCGTGCACAGCTCTTCGACGAGGTGCAGCAGATGCGAGCTGAGGATCACGGCGGTGCCTTCGCGTGCGCGCGCGGTGATCGTTTCCTTCATGCGGCGGATCCCCACCGGGTCGAGCCCGGTGAGCGGCTCATCGAGCAACAGGGCGCGCGGCTGATGCAGCAGGCCGCAGGCGATGGCCAGCTTCTGCTTCATGCCGCGCGACAGCTCCGTGGGGAGCGCGTCGCGCTTGGGGGTGAGCTCGAGTTCGTCGAGCAGCGCCGGGATGCGGGGTTCGGCATCGGCCACCCCGTAGAGGCGCGCGCAGAAGCGCAGATGCTCGGTGACCGTCAGATAGTCAAAGAGCGCCGGTTCATCGGGGATGAACGCCAGCTGCTGCTTGGCTGTGACCGGATCCTTCGCCAGATCGACCCCGGCGATCTGAATGGATCCGCTCGTGGGCTGCAGGATGCCGGCGAGGGCGCGCAGGGTCGTGGTCTTGCCGGCCCCGTTCGGGCCAACAAGCCCCAGCACATCGCCAGGCGCGACATGAAAGGAGAGTCCCTGCACGGCCACGACATCGCCGTAGAGTTTGGTGTACGCGGAAACGTCGATCACGGAGCGGATGTGGGGAGAACGAGCGGCGCCGACAGCGTCACGCTAATAGTGGCGCCCGCCGCGAGGCAGCGCTCGGCCACCCGACTCCGTTGCGCAGCGACCGTGCCGGCCGCCGCCCCGCCAGCCGCCCCGATCACCGCGCCCTTGGCCCCACCGCCCAGAATGCGCCCGAGAATGGCGCCGGCGACCGCGCCGGTGATGACCTTCCCCTTGTCGTTGCCGCCACTCACCGACCGCTCGGTGGTGGTCGCGTCGTTCACCGCCACGCTCCCCTCCGCGGGCACGAAGTCCCCATGGACCTGCACGCCCCGCAGGCGGAAGGTGAACCCGTCGGTGCCGGCGCTCGCGAGTTCGATGAGGATGGGGGTGCCCGCGTCGAGGACGGCGCCGTTGCTCCCCGTCACGGTGCGGGCGAGGGAGACGACAAACCGGTCACCGGGCCGGTTGGCCAAGGAGCAGATCTCGGCGCTCGTGGCGCCGGAGAGCAGCGTGCCGGCGCCGATGCTGCCGCGCGCCGCCGGCGCCGGACCGGGGGCCGGGGCTGGCATGGGGGCGGCAGGGACGGGCGCCGGCGCCGGGGTGGTGGCCACTGGCGCCGGTGCAGGCGCGGGCGTCTGGCGCGTTGGACGTGCTACAGGCTTCGGCGCGATCTTTTGCGCCAAAACAGGCTTTCGTGGCGTGTTATTCGCTTGTTTCTGGCGTGTTGATGGCTCAGTTGGCTTGGCTGGCGCAGATGGCGCGCGCATGGCCGTATCGCCCAGCGACACCGGGTTCGACGCCGACCCGGCGAGCGTCAGATCGCGCGCCAGCGCCGAATCGACGGCGGCGGTACGCTCCGGGCGATCCCCACAGGCGGCCAGGCCAAGTGCGCCGACTGCGACCAGCGCCAGCGCGCGATGCGCGCGGTGCCGACTGTCACAGATCGGTCGTGCAAGAAGTTGCCGCATAGCAACCCCGATAGTCGAAGGATGGAGTGTCTGACCTCATGACGTCGTACGCCCGTGGTCGGCACGCGTTCCCGATTCCCCGCTCGCCGCCCAATGCCTGTTTCAGACGTCGACGTGACGCCGCCCCCGACGGCGCAGCACGTCTTCATCGCCCGACAGCCGATCTTCGACGCCGCCGATCAACGCGTGGCGTACGAACTGTTGTACCGCGCCTCGGCGGATGCGACCGAGGCGGGCCTGGGGCGCTCGGCGGCGTTCATGTGCAGTGATACCGCGCTCCATGCGCTGCTCTCCATCGGGCTCGACCGCCTGACCGCCGGCACGACCGCCTTCGTGAACATTACCGAAGAGCATCTGCTCGGGGATCTGTACAAGATCTTCGATCCGTCGGCCGTGGTGCTCGAGCTTCTGGAATCGGTGGATGGCACCGCCGCCGTGGTGGATGCCTGCGCGCGTGCGGTAAGCGAAGGGTACACGATCGCCCTCGATGACTATGATGGCCGCGAGTCGCTCGACGCGCTGCTGCCGTTCGCGTCGATCGTGAAGATCGATGTGCTCGACCGCGATCTGGCCGCGCTGGCCCCCACCGTGGAGCGTCTGCGCAAGATGGGGATCGCCGTGCTGGCCGAGCGGGTGGAGACGCGCCCGGCGCTCGCGGCCTGCAAGCAAGTCGGCTTCACGCTCTTCCAGGGCTACGTGTTCAGCCGTCCGGAAACGATGGACGGCCGCGCGGTGCAGGTGCAGCAGGTCACGATGTTCCACATCATGGCGCTGCTCAATGAGCCCAACGTCACCGATCGCGCGCTCGAAGAGGCGTTCCGCAGCCATCCGTCGCTGTCGCTCGCGCTGCTGCGCATCGTGAATGCCGCGGCGTTCGGCGGGCGCGGCGTGGATTCGATTCCCTACGCCATTCGCCTCATCGGTCGCGAAGCGCTGTCGCGCTGGATGCTCATCATGCTCGTGTCGAGCGTGGGCGCGCGGAACCCCGTGACGCACGAAGCCGTCGTCGCCGCGCTGGTGCGCGGGCGCTTCTGCGAAAACATCACCGCCCACGACGCCAGTGGCGATCCGGCGGCGCGCTTCCTCGTGGGGCTCCTCTCCCGCATGGACGCGCTGCTCGGCTTGCCGATGACCGAAGTGCTGGATCGCTTGCCCGTCAAAGAAGACATCCGCGAAGCCCTCCTCGAAGGCACTGGCCCGCACGCGGCGGTGCTGCGCCTGGCGAACGCCTACGAGCAGGCGGAGTGGGCGCTGGTGCACGAAGAGTCGAACGCGGCCGCGCTGGCGGAGCTGGGCGAGATGTACGCGGAGGCGGTGATGTGGGCGGGGGAGCGGCTGTCGTATGTGAAAGGATAACGCTGGGAGACCGCTCGACTGGCTTGGGGGCGGCATCCGCGGGTGGGATGCTGGTTAGTGGCGCTGCTGTTCAGGGGCCAGGGGGGAGGGTTGAGGGGGTGGTGGTACTGCGGGGTGACGGCTTGGTGACGCGGCGGGCTACCATCGGCTCATGCAGAATCATGAGAACCTCCTGGTGTGGCGGCGCTCGCGTGATGTGGCGGTGGAGATTGTGCGCTTGACGCGCTATGTGAACGCGCAGCTTGCGCCGGGCATGAAAAGCCAGCTGCGACGCGCGGCCATGTCGATTCCCGCGAACATCGCGGAAGGGGCCGGAGCCGACTCACCCTTGGAGTTCGCTCGGTATCTGGGGATCGCGATCAAGTCGGCCAACGAGGTATCGAGTCACCTCGCGCTTGTCACGCGTTTACAGCCCAGCTTTCGCGGCATCGAACCGGTCGAACAGGAGCTGGCGGAGATCCGTCGCATGCTGCACGCCCTACGCGCCTATCGCAAACGACAAGGCGGGCAAGCGCGATAGCGCAAGCCCGCCAACAACTCCCCCCTAAACCCTCCCCCCTGGCTCCTAGAATTCAGCGCTTGTAGCCAGCACGGTCAGGCGAGTGACCCCGAGTGCACGTCGAGCGCTCTCAATAATTCCGTCTTATCGGTTGCGTTATCTGGGTCACCAAGCTGTCCTGCTTCTTCGCCGCCAGATCCTCGGCGTTCGCGCCGGCCGGTTCGGGGACGTTGGTGTACGGGAGCAGGATCGAGATGCGACGGTTGGCCGAGGCCATGGGATCGTCGGGAACGCGGGGCTGGGTGGCGCCGAGTCCGCGAACTTCCTGGACGCGATCGGGTGTGAGGCCGGAGCTTTCGAGAACGCGCCGGGCGGCGTTGGCGCGATCGGCGCTGAGCTCCCAGTTGGTGTAGCTCGCGTCTTTGCCGAAGGGCGCGGCGTCGGTGTGGCCTTCGAGGATCACGGGATGGTTCAGCGTGGCGAGCTCGGAGCCCACCAACTGCAGCGCGAGGGCGGTGACCGAATTCATCTTGGCCGAGCCGCTCGGGAAGTACGTATCGCCCTTGTCGCCTTCGACGAGTTCGATGCGCAGCCCCTCCTGCGTGACCTGCACATCCCAGCTGGCATTGAGCTTCTTGAGCGAGTCGTTGGCCTCGAGTTTGGTGAGGATCGACTTGCGCAGCTCTTCAAAGGTGCGCTGTTCGGTGGAGCGCACCATCAGGCGGAGCGGCGTGCGCTGCACGTTCGACGGCGAGGTGCCGGTGGACAGCGGGCTCGAGCCGGCGCCGTAGCCCTTCTTGTAGCCGACGGGATTGGCGAAGTAGCCCTCGATGGCCTGCTTCGTCTTGTCATCCATGCCGAGGATCCACATCACCATGAAGAAGGCCATCATGGCGGTCACGAAGTCGGCGTACGCGACCTTCCATGAGCCGCCGTGGTGTCCGCCACCGCCGACGACCTTCTTCTTGATGATGACGACCTTCTTCCCGCCGCGCGCTGCCATGGGTTAGGCGGCCTTCTTCCGCGTCAGCTCTTCGAGTTCCGTAAAGCTCGGGCGCTCGTGCGGTTCGATGTTGCGGCGCGAGAACTCCACCGCGGTCATGGGCGCATCGCCGCGGGCAAAGCTCAGGAGCGCGGTGCGGATGCAGAGCATGTAGTCATGCTCGGCGTGCAGGCGCGTCTCCATGGCCTTGGCGAGCGGGCCGAAGACACCGTACGCCAGCAGAATGCCGAGGAACGTCCCGACGAGGGCGGCGGCGACCTTTTCACCGATTTCGGAGGCGGCGCCACCGATCGAGCCCATCGTGATGATGACGCCGAGCACGGCGGCCACGATGCCGAAGCCCGGCATGGCGTCGCCGACGGTGGTCACAGCATGCGGCACGAGCATCCCTTCGTGGTGGTGCTTCTCGAGGTCCACGTCGAGGATTTCGGCGAGATTATGGTCTTCGACCGTGCCGGTGAGCAGCACCTTGAGCGTGTCGCAGAGCAGGGACACGGCGTGGTGATTGCCCATGAACGAGGGGTACTTCTGGAAGATGTCGCTGGCTTCGGGGTTCTCGATGTGCGACTCGAGCCCCACGAGGCCGTCCTTGCGGGCCTTCTGGAAGACCTCGTAGAGTACCTGCAGCAATTCGGCGTACGCTTTGGCGCCGTACGGGTTGGGCTTGAGCAGACCGAGGGTCTGCGCCAGAACGCCCTTGAGCACCGCCGGCGGGTTCGCGATGATCAGCGTGCCGATGGCGGCACCACCGAGGATGACGAACTCGTTGGGCTGAATCAGCACCGCGAGCTCGCCGTGGTGCATGACGTAGCCACCGATAACGGCACCGAAGACGATGACCAGGCCGATGATGACGAACACGCGTGCGGTTCCGGAGTGCGAGGAATGAGTTCAGGCGGAGCCCAGCGGTCGGCGGCCGAGATCGGCGCGACCCGCTGGCTTACGGTACATGACGATTTGCTCCGCGCCTTGGCACATGCCGTGAGCAACCGGATGGCCACCGTCGCGGCCACCGCGTCGCTGCTCGAGCACGGGATCACCCCCGAGCCCCGGGTGGCCAGTGGACTGGCCGCCGATGCCCAGCGGATGGAGCGGCTGCTGCAGGCGCTCCGGAATCTTCCGCGTCGCGTGGACGCCGATCCCGAGCCCCTGCTCCTGACTGACGCGCTCGACGGCGCGCAGACCCTCCTCGAGGAGCACCCCGATCTCCGCGATCGGACGGTGGTCATCGAGCCCCTCGGCGATGTCCAGCCGGTCCGGGCGGAACCGGGCGCGGTCCTGCATGCCTGCGCGGTCGTGATTCTGAGCGCCGCGCGCTACACCAGCGCGGGTCGCCCCGTGCGGGTCACGCTCGAAACCCTCGGGGACGAGGTGCGCGTCGCGGCCTTCGGCGACGACGGACCGCACTACGGCGCCGAACAGCTCCGCGAGGAGGACGCGTGCGCGATCGCGTGGCTCCTGGCTGGCCAGGGCGGCCGGGCGGAGAGCCACGCGTCGGGGTGCGCCCTGGCGCTGCCCACCCTGCAGGCGTCGCGACGCCGGCCGGCCTGACATCTCAGTCGCCGGCCGGCTCCGCCGCGGACGGCGGGGCGGGGGGAGCGGTGGGCGGCACCAGCGGCGCCACGGTCGGCGCGCCGAGCGCGCTCAGCCACGACGCATCGGCCGGAGCGGCCGCCGCCTGATTTTCCTGCGCGACCTGCTGCGCGATTTCGCCGCGCAGGATCTTCACGTGCGACGGCGCTTCGATGCCGATCCGCACGCCGTGCCGGTCGCAGGAGACAACGACGATCTTGATGCCGCCGTCGATGAGAATGGAGTCGCCTTCGCGGCGGCCAAGGATCAGCATCAGTTCACCAGGGAGAGCAGCGTCTGCAGCATTTCGTCGGCGACCTTGATCATCTTGGACGCCGCCGTATACGACTGCTGCACGCGCATCATGTTCACGAGCTCTTCGTCGGTATTCACGCCACTGACCGACTGCCGGCGGGTTTCCGCCTGATCGGTGAGGGCGGAGGTGACGGAGGCGCGATCGGTCGATTCGGAGACGGTGCTCCCGAGCCGGGTCATCGCGCCGCGGAAGAACGCCACGAACGAGCCGGTCTCGGTCGCGCCGTTGGCATCGGTCCACGTCACCGTGTTGTTGGCCGAGCGCAACGCGGCGAGGTTCTGCGCCACGCTGTTGTCGCTCGGGCCGTTCGCCGCGCCACTGGCGGCGATCTTGCCGGGATCGTTGGCCACGACGGCATCGAGCCGCATCGTCGCCGCACGCACCGGATTGAGCACCGTGCCCGCGTCGAAGAAGTTGCCGGCGGCGGTGCCGGGAATCGTCGTGCCGTTGAAGGTGTAGCCCGCCGTGTGCGCCGTGTTGACGGCGGTCACGAGCTGCGAGGCCATCGCATCGAGGCGGCCGCGCATCTGCGGGATGTCGGTGTTCAGGACATCCTGCAGCGCCGCGAGCTGGCCGCCCATGTTCGCCACCGGGTCCAGCGTATCGCCGAGCGTAAACGCCACCGGAATATCGGTCGGCGGCGTGGCCGGCAACGGATTCGGCGTGAGCAGCTTGACGTTCAGCTTGGTCGCCGAGGCGCCGTCCACGAGCGTGGAGTTGCCGATCGTGACCGACACGCCGCCGTTGGCCTGATAGATCACCCGCGTGCCCGCGAGCTTCGACAGATCATCGAGCTTGCGGTCGCGGAGATCGCGCAGGTCGTTGTTCGGCTGGCCGTTGCTCTCCGACACCACGATCTCGGCGTTCAGGCTCGCGACCTGCGAGGCCAGCGAGTTGACCTGATCGACCGTGTTGGTGAGGCGCTCGAGGTTCGACGTGCGCTGCTGCGTGAGCGCGGTGTCGTAGTCGTTGAACATCTGCGCCAGCTGACGGCCGCGCTGCTGCACGACCGCGCGGGCGGCCAGGCTGTTCGGCGACGCCGACAGGTCACTCCACGAATTCCAGAACTGATCGAGCGCACTCGACATGCCGGCATCGGTCGGCTCGCCGAAGATGCCTTCGATCTGGCTGGTGAGATCGGCGCGCATCTGCGCTTCGCCATTCTGGCCAGCGGCCGAGCGGAAGGCGTCGTCCAGCAGCAGATCGCGCTTGCGAATGATCGTCTTGATGCTGACGCCCGAGCCGACCTGCCCGTAGGAGAAGCTCGTGGGCGTGTTGGCCTGCAGCACCGCTTCCTGGCGTGAATAGCCCGGCGTCTCGGCGTTGGCGATGTTCTGAGAGATCGTCTGCAGCGCCGTCTGATGCGTCGTGAGGGCGGTGCGGGCGATGCTGAGCAGGCCGAAGCTCATCTTACACCGTCCGGTTGAGGAGCACGCCGCGCGTGCCCGCGGGCACGGCGGTGTGCATGCCTTCGGTGGCGTACGTCGCGGGCGCGGCCGGCGCGCCAACGAGCGTGCGCACATGCTGGTCGGTCGTCGTGAGCGCTTCGCGCAGCAGCTTGCGGTTCATGCCGACTTCGCGCGTGAGCACGTCGGCCGCCTGCTGCAGGCGGAGGCGCGCGTCGCGGAAGCGATCATCGACGAGATCGCCCAGCAGCTCCTCGAGCTCGCGCAGCGTGCACTCCTCGTTGCCGCCGAGGAGCACGTTGAGCTGACGGCGGCGCTGCCGCGCCTGCCCGAGCGTGGCCAGGATGCGGTGCGTGGCGAAGGTGCTGTCGTCCACGCCCTGAATGTCATCGGCGGAGACGGCCGTGCGTTGCCGACGCATCTGCGCGATGAGTTCCTCGAGCAGACGCCGTTCGGAGATCAGCGCGTCGTGCAGGGCACTGAGCAGTGCGGCGCTGGGCGCCCCATGGCGGGTTCCGCCTTCGAGGGACGCGGATTCCTGGGCAAGGAGTGTCGTCGGCGACATCAGTTGGTCGAGGAAGCAGGGTGCGGCGCTGAAGCCTGGGATGCGGCAGCCTGAGCAGGCCCCCGCAGCTGGCGATAGAGCGCCTCGGCGAGGCCGCCCTCCCATTGCTTGGGAGTTTCGGTCGCGAGGTGCTCATCCATGAGCGAAGTGAAGATGTCCTCTCCGGCCCCACCGGTGACGATCCCTTCCTGCTGCGGAACGGTGTCACGCATCGCCTTGAAGAGCTGCTGCACGAACAGGCCCTCTAGCGCTTGGGCGCTCTTCTTGAGCTTCTCGTCGACGACGGGCGCGGACGCGGAGTTTGCGGTGCCGCCGACCGCTGGTGCGGTCGGCATTTTGTTGATGTTCGCGGAGGTGGGCGGCTGCTGCGCAGCGCCGAACGCGGAGGGGAGTCGTGAGATCACCGGACGATGACCTCGGCGGTGATCGCGCCGACTTCACGCAGGGCGGCGAAGATCGCGGCGATTTCGCTGGGGGGCGTGAGCACCGCATGGAGGGCGGTGGCGACACGCTGGACCGGAATGCCCGCCGGGAGCCGTACGCTGCCGGGGATGGCGGCGGTGTCGTTCGGCGCGACCTGGCCGATGGCGAGGGTGATGGCGCCGTGGCTCACCGTGGCCGAGCCCACGATCATGTCGCCACCGGCGACCACCGTGCCGTCCTTCGCATCGATCACGATGCGCGGGCGCGCTTCAGGCTTGATCGAGAGATCGCGGATCTTGGCGAGCGCGAGCGGCTTGGACTGCACCGAATCGGGGATCGTCACCATCACGCTGCCTTCGTCTTCCACCGTGGCGGTCTTGTCGCCCATGGCGGTGTTGATGGCGGCGGCGATGCGCGTGGCGGTGCCGAGGTCGGGTTCCCGCAGGAGCAGGCGCGAGCTGGCGACGATGGCCGGCCGAGGCAGATCCGCTTCGAGCACGCCACCCGTGGGGATGCGCGCCGACGTTTCGTGCGTGGGCTGATAGCGCGTGGTGGCGCCGCCTTCGCTGATCATGAGCGAGCCCTGCGCGGTGGCGAGCGGCTTGCCATTCGGATCGGCGACGAGCGGGGTCATGAAGAGTACGCCGCCCTTGAGGGAGCGCGCGTCACCCATGCTCGAGACGTTGATCTCGAAGCGACCACCCGGGCGGAGATACGGCGACACTTCGGCGGTGACCAGCACCGCGGCCACGTTGCGCATGCGGATGAGATCCGCCGGCACTTCCACGTTGAAGCGGCGCAGGATGTTGATGACGCTCTGCACGGTCGGGCCGGCGGTCTGGCCACCGATCGCGCGGTCGCCCGTGTTGTCGAGCCCGGTGACGATGCCGTAGCCAACCAGGCGCACCGGCACCGCGCCTTCGGCCGACGTGAGGTCGCGGATCTTGATGTCGTTCTGCGCGTGCGCCAGCGACGGCAGGAGCAGCAGCAGGGCGACGGCCACGAGCAGGACCTTGAGGATCTGCCCGATCGTGTGGCCGATGGTCTGCCCGATGGCGTGCGGATGCGACGTGGTGGTCATGGGACGGCTCGCGGAGTGCAGCACAGAGGGGATCACGGCCAGAGGGCGCCGAGGATCTTGGTCAGCATCCCCTGCTTGGGGGTGCCGAGGGGGCCGGGCGAGGCGTAGCCGATGGAGATGTCGGCGACGCGGCTCGATTCGACGCTGTTGCCCGGCGTGATGTCCTGCGGACGGACGAAGCCGGTGAAGATGATGTTCTGCTTGGCCTTGTCGACGTCGACGGCCTTGGTGCCCTTGAGCTGCAGCAGGCCGTTCGGCGCGATGGCGACCACGCGCACGCTCATCTCGTTCTGAAAGCGGTTCTCGCGCCGGGCCTGACCACGCTTGGTCTGGTCGGCGGTGTTGCGGGTGGTGATGCCGACGCTCTTGTTGCTCGATGGCAGCTGCGCATCAGCGGACAGGCCGCGATTGCGCTTGTCGGTGGCGAGATCTTCCTTCACCGCGGTGGAGATCGTGTAATCGTCAATCAGCACCGTGATGATGTCGCCCACGGCGAAGTCTCGGCGGTCACTGACCCAGGACGACCGGACGGTCATCGAGGGCGCGGCGGTTGCGGTGGCTCCGGCCGCTGGCGCGGCCGTCGCTCCGGTGGTGGCGGCCGGGCGCGGAGGCTGCTGCGTGGCGGCTTGCGCGTGCACCAGCGACGTGGCGACGAGCGAGCCGAGCGCGGCGATGGTCAGGAGTCGCGTATGGGAGAGAGTCATCGCTCAGGTCTCAGCGAAGGCGAACAGTGTTCGGCGCGATGGCGATGCCATCGAGTCGGCGAGTGCGATCCAGGCGGACGCCAACCGGCGCGCCGATGGCGGCAGTATTCGTAGCGGTGCCACTGAGCACGAGGCGCACGGGGCCGTCCTGCCAGATGGCGGTGACCGTCGCGCCGCTCGTCACGACCGGCGGCGGCACCACGGCGGGGCTCTTGAGCACTTCGCCCGCGGCAATGGCCCGACGCGTGACCCAGCCGGCGGCGGGGCGCGTGGTGTCGGGGGCGGTCGTCCAGCGCCACACGATGGTCGTATCGCGCAGCGTCCAGTCGCCCTCGGCCAGCGCTTCGCCGGCGGCAAGCGCCCGCGTGGCGACGGCGACGCTCACCTGACGCAGATCGCGCGTGGAGGCGACGGCCCGCGGCGCGTTCTGCGCACGTAGCATCTCCGCCGATGCCACGAGCATCGCCAGGACGGTCGCTGCGCGCAGCAGCCCGGTGGACACCGCGGAACGCATCACGATCACCGCGTGATGTTGTTGGCGATCTGACCCATCTCGTCGGCCTGCTTGATCGCCTTCGAGTTGATCTCGTACGCCCGCATGGCGGCGATCATCTCCACCATTTCCTGCACGATCTCCACGTTGGAGCCTTCGAGTGCGCCCTGTTCGAGCCGGCCCATCCCCTCGTCGCCCGGGAAGCCCACGGTGGGCCGCCCCGACGCGGCGGTGGCCTGCAGCAGGTTGCGCCCCAGCGACTCGAGGCCGCTCGGGTTCGCGAAGCGCGCGAGCTCGATGCGCCCGAGTTCGGTCGGGAGAATGTCGTTGCCGCGCTTCACGCTCACGTTGCCGTTGGCGGAGATCGTGAGCTCGGCGGCGTCGTTCGGAACGCGGATGGGCGGCTGAATGGCGTAGCCTTCGCTCGTCACGAGCAGGCCCTGATCGGAGATCTGGAGCGAGCCGTCGCGCGTGTAGGCCATGTCACCACTCGGCAGCTGCACCTGCAGAAACCCTTCGCCTTCGATGGCGACGTCGAGGTTGCGGCTCGTCTGCTCAAGCGCGCCTTGTTCATGCACGCGCTGCACGCCGGCGAGCTTGGTGCCGCGGCCGACCTGAATGGCGGGCGACGTGTTGGCATTGGGATCGCCGAGGATCTGCGTCCCCTGCACGGTCTGATACAGCAGGTCTTCGAAGTGCGCGCGGCTCCGCTTGAAGCCGGTGGTGTTCACGTTCGCCAGGTTGTTGGCGATGATTTCGGTGCGGGTCTGCTGCGCCATCATGCCAGTGGCGGCGGCGCGGAGGGCCGGATCCATACGAGAGCTCCTTAGACGGGCTTGGCGAGATCGGTCACGGCGATGCCGCGAACCGAATCGATCGTGGACAGGGTCTTCTGGGCGGCACCGTAGCGTTGCAGCACGGAGAGCATGTCGGTCATCGCGGTCATCGCGTTGACGTTCGACTCCTCGACGAAGCCCTGTTTGATGGTGCGCTGTTCAGCGGGGACACTCGTGCGCGTCGCATCGGGTACGAAGCGCGTACCGCCTTCGTGCTGCAGCTTGGACGCGTCCTTCACGGTCTCGAGCTTGAGCCGCTGCTGCGGCTTGCCGTTGACCTTCACGAGGCCGGTGGCATCGATCTCGATGTTGCCCTGGGGCAGCGTGATGGGGCCGCCCTCGCCGAGCACCGGATTGCCCTGTTCGTCCACCAGGCGCCGATCGGCGTCGAGAGCGAAGGTGCCGTTGCGGAGGAACCGGTCGCCGCTCGGGGTCTGCACCACGAAGAACCCATTGCCGTCGACGGCGAGGTCGAGCGGGTTATGGGTCTGCGTGAGATTCCCCTGCGCCTGGTTGAGCGCCGTATCGGTCGTGGCGAGGGCGTTGCCCATCATCCGCGCGAACGGCGTCTCGGCCTTGAATCCCCGGGTGGAGACGTTGGCGAGGTTGTTGGCCAGCACCTGCTGACGCCGCTCCAGCATCTGGAGCGCGGCGGCGGCGCTGGTCATTCCGTTGGTCTTTACAGGATCCGGCATGTCGGGTTCGAAAGAGGGTACACGAACTCGACATGGTGAAAGGCAATGGCCGGGCCAAACTTTCTGGCGCTGCTGCTGTTGAGTTAAGTGGTTGTGGGATATGCGATTACATTTTTGCCACGGACTGCGTACGCGGATTACGCGGTGGGAAATTGTTGCCGGTTTTCCGGTGGCTGGGCGGGGATTGCCGTGGCGGGATGGGGTGGGCAGGAGTTGCCGACTGATGATTGATGCGTTAACATCAGATGCATGCGCACCACACTGGATATCGATTTGGACGTGCTCGACGCCGCGAAGGAGCGGGCGCGGGTGGAGCGGAAGACCACGGGGCAGGTGGTCTCCGAGCTCCTGCGCCGCGCGCTGACGACGCTGGCGGGGCCGTCGGTCGTGCGGGAAGCGCCGGCGGTCTACGGGTTTCGCCCGTTTCCGGCGGGCGAGCGCGTGGTGACCAACGCGCATATCGACGCGCTGCGCGAAGACGACGCGTACTGAGGCAGCACGTGGCCGCCGCGCGCCGATCGCTGTTGGACGTGAACGTCCTCATTGCGCTGCTGGATGCGTCGCATGTGTCGCATGTTGCCGCGACTACGTGGTTCGCGAAGGCGGGCGGCGACGGCGGGTGGGCGTCGTGCCCGATCACGCAGAACGGCTGCATCCGCGTGATGTCGCAGCCGACGTATGCGAATCCGCATCCGGTGGCGGCGATTGCCGAACGGTTGCGCGAGGCGGTCGCGACGCCGGCGCACCAGTTCTGGCCCGATGATCTCTCACTGTTGGCCAGCACGCGCGTGGACTTTTCGCGCATTCACGGCGGACGTCAATTGACCGACGTGTACCTGTTGGCACTGGCGGTCGAGCGCGAGGGGCAGCTGGTGACGTTCGATCGCGCTGTACCGCTGGCGGCGGTGGCGGGAGCGACGACGGAGCACCTGCTGGTGCTCTGAGCCGAGCGGGTGGGCCGCGTATCGGACTCCCGACTTGGGACTTTGGACTCCGGACAACTATGGAGTTGGGAGTCGGGATTCTGGTCGGACGATCGGGGTCGGCTTGCTGGGGGGTGGAGCCTGCTGCGCTCCGCTATTCAGAGTGTCCGTGTTGGCGCTTCGCGCGGCGCACGGACGATTGGTGATGACGGAGCGCAGCACATCCTCGCCCCGGGCAAGCCGACCCCCACCTCCGTTCCCGATCCCGATTCCCACCGTCCATAGATGTCCGTAGACCGACGTCCGAGTCGGGCCTCTTCGCAGGGACGATCGACATTGCTGCCGCCGCGACCGAGGGGTACGTTCGCTCCATGTCCCGTCCAGCAATGCAATGGCTCCGCGCGCACAGCGCGCTGATGTGTTTCGTCGCGGCTGGACTCTGTCCGCCGCTGAACGCCGTGCACGCCCAGCCCGTGGTAATTACTGGACTGGCGTACGACAGCCTCCACACACGCCCGCTCGCCGGTGCGTTGGTGACAATCGAAGGCACGGGGCGCAGTGCGCTGAGTGATGCGAACGGACGCTTTCGCTTCGACAGCGTGGCGGCAGGGAGTTAACGGCTGACGGTGCAGCACGATGCGTTCGACGCGATCGGGCTCAATGGGGCGTCGCGCGCGGTGCGGGTTGTGCGTGAGGACATTCCTGTGGTGCTGGCACTCCCGAGCTTCGCCACGCTCTGGTCACGGCTGTGCGGCTCCACGGCACCGGCGCACGACACGCTGCTGGTGTTTGGCAGTGTGCGGCTCGCGGCGGGCGATACCGTGAGTCGCGCATCGCTCGTGGGCACGGGCGAATGGATCGAGCTCAGCGGAAAGGGGAAGTCGCTGGCCGACATCGGGCAGCGACGATTGCGCCGCGAGGCGAGCGTGGACACCAGCGGAAGCTATGCGCTCTGCGGATTACCGATGGGGGTGCCGCTCACACTGGCGTTTGCGGCGTCGGCCAACGACTCGCTGCGGCGGGTGGCGATCACCATGGCGCCGACGACGGAGCGCGTGGCGCGGCAGGACATCGTGCTCCCGAGTGGCGGCGCGGCGCGCGCGGCGCTCGGCGTGCTGCGCGGCGTGGTGCGTAATGCTCGGGGCGCAGGGATCGCTGGCGCGAGCGTGACGGTCGGTGAGTTCGAAGGGGTGCGCAGCGACGATAGTGGCCGCTACGTGCTGCGCGGCATTCCGGAGGGTACGCACCAACTCGAGGTGATGGCGATCGGCTATCAAGTGGCATCGCGACCGGTGGTCATCGACGCCACCTCACCAGCCGTGATCGACGTATCGCTGAGCGCGGTCACGCGCCTCGAGGCGATCAAGGTCGAAGCAACGGTGCTCGCCGAGCGCACGAGGGCGATTGAAGAGCGCATCAGAGCAGGCTTCGGCTATCACCGGGATTCGACCGTGATGCGCGACTTCCCAGGCGTTCCCGAGGTGCTCGACAGCATTCCCGGCGTTCGCATGCGGCGAGTGGGTACACGCGTCGTGGTCAGTGGGCCGTGCCCGAACTGGGACATCCGCATTGATGGTATCCCCGGCGACACGGACGATCTGCGCGCGCTCGATCCTCGCGATGTGGCGATGATGGAGGTGTATACGCGCAACCCGCCGAGCGAACTGATGACCGGTCGCCGTGGCTGTCCGCTGCTCGTCTGGACCAAACGCGGACTGGGGCGCCAGCACTAGCGCCCCACCCGTACTACCGCGCCGGCGCCAACTCCAGCAGCATCGCCACCGCATCGAGCGGCAGCCCGGTCCGGTGCGCAATCTCCACCGGCGCCGCCCCGCTCGCGGCGAGCGCCTGTACGGCCTTGGGGGTGCGCGCGCTGCGGCCACTGCGGAGCGTGATCACCGGTGGCGCGGCGGCCGCGGTGCGGCTGCGGCGGGCCCGGCGATCGATCATCACGCCGCGCAGCCACGACGCGAGGGCGGCGAAGACCAGGGTGCCGATCACGCCACCGGCCGCGAGTACCCGCTGCCGCGGCGAAATGGCCGGCGACATGAGCCAGGCGCCCGCGACCAGACCAACCGCCGTCACGCCAACGAGCAGCGCGGCGATCTTGAGACTCTGCATCAGCGCCTTCATGCGACGGTCTCCCGCAACGGGCGGAGTTCCACGCGCAGCTTGCTGAGCGCCTTGCTCCGGATCTGCGACACGCGCGATTCGGTCAGCTCGAGCACCTTCGCGATCTCGTGGAGCTTGAGTTCCTCGAAGTAATAGAGCGAGAGCACCACGCGCTCCTGCTCCTTGAGCCGCATGATGGCGTCCTTCAGGTGCGACACTTCCTGTTCGTGCGTCAGCGCCTCTTCCACGCCGTTCGACTCGTCGCTGGTCAGCGTTTCGGCGGGGACCGGCGACGCATTCTCCCGCTCGCCCGGGGCGCGATCGAGCGGAATCTGATTCGCGCTTTCCACGTCGGCCTGCCAGCGCCAGAGCGTTTCGAGATCCACGCCCAGCGTGGCCGCGAGCTCGCGATCTTCGGGGGCGTGACCGTGTTCCTTCTGGAACGCTTCACGGGCGGCCGCAATCTCGCGCGTCTTGCGGCGAATCGACCGCGGCACATGGTCCTGCTTGCGCAGTTCGTCGAGGATCGCGCCGCGAATGCGGGGCGCCGCGAACGTACTGAAGGCGAGGCCGCGGGTGGCGTCGAACCCTTCGAGGGCGGTCATGAGGCCGATCGTCCCGGCGCTCACGAGTTCATCGAAGTCGGCGCGCACGGCCAGCGTGCGCGACACCTGACGGGCCACATGGTGCACCAGACCGAGATGCTCTTCGAGGAGTCGATCACGGGCGGTCTGATTACCGGCCTGATACGCTTGCCAGAGCTGGGCGTTCATGGCGACGGATCCGAGGGGAGTAGCGAGGGACACAGTCAGGCACCGATGCGTGAGGAGGGTCGGGCGGCCAGCACATCCATCACCACCGCGTGGGCGGCGAGAGCGGCGGGCGATCCGGCGGCGGCATCCGGGAACGGCATGCCGGCGCGCAGGGCGGCGTCGAGCGTGGGGTCGGCCGGCACGGCGCCAGCCTGGCGCAGTGACATTCCGAGAAACTGTCGGGCCCCAGCATCGATGGCCTCGAAACAGCGGGTGGCGTCTGGCCCCTCGTGCCGATTGACGAGTACCTCCGTCGGAAGGGCACCATGACGCGCGTGTACAGCCTTGATGAGCGCATACGTGGACGCGAGGGCAATCGGATCGTGCCCGCCGGCGACGGCGAGCATTCGCTCACCGGCGTGGGGTGTTACAGATCCGAGCACGGCATCCAGGCGTGACCCGGCATCCATCACCACGAGGTCCATGCCTTCACCGAGCATACTGACGCGCTTCATGCATGCGCGGCGTTCGGCACTCGTGAGTGGTGTGGCGTCGTCACTGAGACGCGCCGGGCCACCGGCCACCAGCGTCAGCGTGGCGGTGATGGGGGTGATCACGTCCAGCGGCGCGGCCTTGCCGCCGCGCAAATCCATCCAGCTCGCGCGCGGCGCCACGCCAAACGTCATCGCGAGCGGACCCAGCAGGTCGTCGGTATCCACGAGCAGCACGCGGAAGCCATCACCGGCCGCCGTGGCGGCGAGCAAGGCCGCCAGCAACGAGGTGCCGCTGCCACCACGTCCGCTCGCGCAGAGAATGGTGGGCACGCCATCCGCCGTGCCACCGCCCACGAGTCGCATGGCCGCACGCACACCTTCCGCCTGCGAACGGGCGGCGGGCGCGGTGGCCGCGAGACTGCGGGGAGGGGTGAGGATCATCGGAGCAGCCATGGGTTACGCAGGCATCCAATCGGGTTCCGCATCGGCCGAGAGCCCCCAGCTCCGAAGCAGGCGGGGCACGCCCGCGCCGAGATCGGCGGGCACGTCCTGCCCATCGGCGATCCAGCGCGTGGGCATGCCGAGCGACAGCGCGAGATCGGCGACGCCAGTTTCGCGCGGGACTTCATCGAGCTTGGTGATGAGCAAGTGCGTGGCCCCGCGATGCGCACTGCCGCGCGCCGACTTGGCGGCGCCGTAGTTGCGGCCGATGTCCACCGCGAGATCGGCACGCAATGAGGCGGGGAGCACGAGATGCACTTCGTCGGGGTTCATGCGGTCGAGCAGCGAGCGCCACCGTTCGGTGAGCTCGGCCTTGTTCGGGCTTCGCCCCGGCGTATCGACGATGATCACGTCGCACTGCGCCGACAGGCGCTTCATCGCGGCGTCCACTTCCTTCTCGTCGTAGACCACTTCAAAAGGCACGTCGGCGAGATCGGCATAGGTCGCGAGCTGCTCCATGCCCCCCACGCGATAGGTGTCGATGGTCAGCAGGCCGCAGCGGCCCGCGCCAAAGAGCCCGCGCTTGACCGCGAGCTTGGCCGCCGTCGTCGTCTTGCCGGCTCCGGTCGGACCGACGAGCGCGATGCAGAAGGGCGTGCCGTCTGCCTTGCGCAATGTGGCCGGGAGCGGGGCCGGCGTGAGCCGCGCGCGCACGCCGTCGATGGATGCACTGGGCGCCGCGAGGACTTCCACCATCGGCACGCCGCCTTCGCGGACGGTGCGCGTGTGCAGAATCATGACATCGTCGCCCAGGGTGCGACGCGCGCGCTCGGAGACGCGCGAGAGATCGGCACCACGGAAACGTTCAGCTTGCGGATGGCTCATGGAGTGGGCGAGGAGGATATCAGCCATGGGTCATCTCCCACGTGGCAACGCTGCTGAGGGTGATCTGCGCCGGCAGTTCGGCGAGCGAAACCACCGGGAGGCTCGGCAGCACCGGTTCGATCAGGCGCCGCACGCCAACACGCAGCGACGGCGGCGTGATGAGCGGCAACGGACGGCCATCCACCGCATAGGTGGACGCCAGGTGATTGAGTTCACGCAGCAGCCCGGCGAGGAGCTCCGGCGTGAGCATCGGCGCGTTCGGTTGCGACTGCCGCGGCGAGAAGAGGCCGAGCAGCGCGCTCTCGAGACGCGACCCGATCGTGATGCCGCGCACGCTGCCGGTCTGGTCGGCGAACATGCGGGCGATGACGTTGGTGAGTGCCTTGCGGACGAGTTCCGTGAGCGCCTCGGGATCCTTGGTGCTGTCGGCGCCATCGCCGAGCGCTTCGAGGATCGTGACGAGGTCGCGAATGGGGACGCGCTCGCGGAGCAGGCGCTGGAGTACGCGGTGCAGCACGCTGAGCGACACCTTGCCGGGGATGATCTCCTCCACGAGCGCGGGGTGCGACTTCTTGAGCGTCTCCACCATCTCCTGCACTTCCTGCCGGCCGAGGAGATCGGCGGCGCTGTTCTTGAGCGTCTCGAGCAGGTGGGTGGCGACGACCGTGGTCGGTTCAACGACGACATAGCCGAGCGCTTCCGCTTCCGACTTGCGCGCGCTGTTGACCCACTTGGCCGGCATGCCGAAGCTCGGGTCCACCGTTTCCATGCCATCGATCTCGGCGACCACGCCACCGGTGTTGAGCGCCATGACAAAGCGCGGCAGCACTTCGGCGCGGGCGACTTCGGAGCCGCGCAGCTTGATGACGTACTCGTTGGCGGGGAGGCTGATATCGTCGCGAATGCGGATGGGCGGCACGAGGATGCCGAGTTCCACCGCCGCCTGCTTGCGCAGCAGGGAGATGCGTTCGAGCAGGTCGCCGCCCTGGCCCGCGTCGATGAGCGGAATGAGCGCATAGCCCACTTCGAGTTCGAGCGGATCGATCTGCAGCAGATCGCGCATCGGATCGGCGGGCGCCGGCGCTTCCACCGCTTCCACGGGGGTGCTGGTGAGCGCGGCCATGGCCATCCGCGACTTCTCGGCCTTCTCGGCCACCTTGCCCAGCGCGATGGCCCCGGCGGCGAGCGCCGCAAAGGGGAACATCGGGACGGCCGGGACGAGCGCGAACGCGCCGAGCACGCCGGCGACGATGTACATCGCACGCGGGTGCCCGCCGAGCTGCTTGCCCAGCACCGTGCCCATCCGGTCGGTGCCGGTCGCGGCGGTGACCATGAGACCGGCGGCGGTCGAGATGATCAGCGCCGGGATCTGCGACACCAGACCATCACCAACCGTAAGGATGGTGTACGTCGCACCGGCCTTGCCGAGCGGCATGCCGCGCTGCACGACGCCAATGAAGATGCCGCCGAGGATGTTCACGACGAGGACGAGGATGCCGAGGATGGCATCGCCCTTCACGTACTTGGAGGCACCGTCCATCGCGCCGTAGAAGTCGGCGGTGCGCGCGATCTCGTCACGGCGGGTTCGGGCTTCCTTTTCGTCGATCAGGCCGGCCGACAGGTCGGCGTCGATGGCCATCTGCTTGCCGGGCATCGCATCGAGGGTGAAGCGCGCCGCCACTTCGGCGATACGCCCGGCACCCTTGGTGATGACGATGAAGTTGATGCCCAGCAGGATGAGGAAGATGACGATACCGACGGCATAGTTGCCGCCGATAACGAAGCTGCCGAACGCCTGAATGACGCGCCCCGCGTGCGCTTCCGTGAGGATGAGGCGCGTGGAGCTGACGTTGAGGCCGATACGGAAGAGCGTGAGGAGCAGGAGCAGCGCGGGGAAGCTGCTGAAGTCGAGCGGATTGGTCGTGGACAGCGCCACGAGCAGCACGGCGAGTGACGCGCCGATGCTGGCCGCGAGGCAGAGGTCGAGCAGCGCCGGCGGGAGCGGCACGATGATGAGCGCGAGCACCAGCACGACGGCCAGCGCCAGCGCCACATCGGCGCGCTTGCCCGGCGCCACGGCGCCGGCATTCGGAATCGGCAGTGCGGCGGACGTCATGCGGCCATCTCCGCCGTGCCACGCCAGGCCTTCCCGAACTTCTGCCGCTGACGCATCACGAAGGCGAGGACTTCAGCGACCGCGAGGTACATCTCGACGGGGATCATCGTGCCCACCTTGACGACCTTGATGAGCGCCCGGGCGAGCGGCTTGTTCTCGATGACGGGGACACCATGCTGAAACGCGAGCTCCTTGATGCGTTGCGCGATCTTGCGTTCACCCAGCGCGACGACGTACGGCGCGGGGGCGACATTGGGGTCGTACTTGATGGCAATGGCGATGTGCGTCGGGTTGACGATCACGACATCGGCCTTGGGCACGGCGGCGAACATCGCGCGACGGATGCGCTCACGCGCGATCTGCCGGCGACGTCCCTTCATTTCCTGATTGCCTTCCGACGCCTTCGCCTCTTCCTTGACCTCCTGCTTGGTCATCTTGAGGTCTTCGAAGGTCTTCCACTTCTGGAATCCGTAGTCGGCGGCCGCGAGGACGAGGAACATCAGCCCGGCGTTCTTCATGAGCGCCATGCCGTAGCGTTCCACGAGTGACATCAGCGCCATCGGGCTCGCGTCGAGCACGAGCGCCTGAATGTCGGGCCACGCGTTGCTCAACGTCGCGTACACGGCCCAGCTCACGATGCCCATCTTGGCGAGCGCCTTGAACAGCTCGGCGATGGACTGCGTGCTGAACATGCGCCCGAGGTTGTTCATCGGATTGAGGCGCTCGAACTTGGGCGCGAGCGGCTTGGCGGTGAGCAGGCCACCCGTCTGGAGCGCCTGCACGCCAATGGCGATCACGGCCATCGCCCCCATCATCCCGACCATCGCGATGATGGTGCGGGTGGACAGGGCCTGGAGCCACGTGATCATCGATACGCCTTCGTGTGAACCGTCGCCCGAGGTCGCGAGGAGCTGCCCCATGGTGGCCAGGAGGAAGTCCCACAGCGCCTGGCCGGCGAACGACATCACCATGAGAAAGCCGAGCAGGAACGCCGCGGTGTTGAACTCGGCGCTCTTGGCGATCTGGCCTTTCTCGCGGGCTTCTTCGAGGCGTTTACCGGATGGGTCTTCGGTCTTTTCGCCGGATTCGTTTTCTGCCATGGCTCGTCAGCGCCTCCCCGCCGGCGCGGGGGCCACCTGGGCCGCCCGCGCAAAACTGTCGAGGTGCTGCTGATACGCGGGCGCCCAGTCGCCGAGCGCGCGCACAAGCAGGCCGAGCGAACCGGCCAGCGTGAGCAGGCCGATCCCGATCTGCAGCGGGAAGGCGATGCTCATGATCTCCAGCTGCGGCGCCGCGCGACCAAGGATCGACAGGGCGATGTTGGCGAGCAGGATGGCCGCGATGACCGGCGAGGCGAACTGCACGCCGGTCGCGAAGATGGTGCTCGCACTCTTCACGAGTGCGAAGAGCCCGGCGCCGATGTGAATCGGCGCGCCGAGCGGGAAGATGGAGAAGCTCTGGCCGACGGCCTGGAGCATCAGGAGGTGGCCGCCGGTGCTCATGAGAATCACGAGCGAGAGCACCTGCATGAAGGCGGCGAGGATCGAGCCCTGGGTGTTGTTGACCGGATCGAAGATCGCGGCGCCCGAGAGGCCGATCGTGGTGGTCATGAGTTCACCGGCGAACTCGGCGCCGGCGATCGTGAGCGCCGCCGCGAGGCCGAAGGCCATGCCAAGCGCCGTTTCGGTGAGGAAGCTCGCGGGGGTGATGGCGAGACCGACCTGATTGGCGCTGGCCATCCCGGTCGGCAACAGCAGCACCGCGAAGAGCACCAGCAGCGCGGTGCGCAGGCGCATCGGGACCTGCTTGGACGACCACGCGGGCGCGACGAGCAGCAGCCCGCCCACGCGCAGCGCCACGAGCACGGTGGCCGTGGCGACGCCGGGGGCGAAGAAGTCGGGGAAGCCGCTCAGGATGCCGTTCACGACGGGCGTCCGGATCCGATCAACCGACCATCGCGGGAATACCGCGAATGATCTGGGTGGTGAACTTCATCAGGATCTGGATGAGCCAGGGGAGCCCGACGATGAAGGCGCCGCCCACCAGGACGAGCTTGGGGACGAACGAGAGCGTCTGCTCCTGGATCTGCGTGACCGACTGGATGATGGACACGACCAGCCCGACGCCCATGGCGATGAGCAGCAGCGGCGCGGCGACCATAAGAGCGGTCAGGATCGCGTCGCGGCTGAGGTCGATGACGAGTTGATGGGACATAGGTCGGTCTGGGGTGGAATTGCCGAGCACGGATAAAGCAGGAGAGGTGCCAACTGGCTTCGGCGCCTTCCGTGATGGCTAAGTGGTTTACTGGGTTGGGTTTATCAGAAGTCAGAGGGGAGGGGTTAGGGGGAGGAAACGGCCTCACACCTTGAGAGGCGGCAGGGATTGCCGGGTTGGAAATGCCGTACTCTGGGGTGGGGTTTGGGGTTGTTGGGTTTTGGGACCCATTCCTTGGGATTTTGTAGTCCCCTATTGTGAGTTTTTCCTGTGGGTCCCAGATTATGGGACTATGAATTCCCTTCAGACCAATCCCTTCATCATCGGATTTCCGGCGGAGGGCGGGCACTTCGCGGACCGCGTGGCGGAGCTGCGGCGGATCGTGGTGGCGCTGACGGATCCGGCGTCGCGGCTGGTGGTCTATGGCGACCGGCGGCAGGGGAAGACCTCGGCGATTCTGGCGGCGGCGGCCGCGGCGCGCGCCAATGGCGAGAACGTCGCGCTGGTGGATCTGGCGAAGGTCACATCCATGGAAGCGGCGGCGCAGCGCGTGCTGGACGCGGTGCATCGCGAGCTTGGGCGCCGGTGGACGGATACGGCGGTGCGCCTGATTCAGCGCATGCGCAATGCGCAGGTATCGATCACGACCACGGCGGATCCGGTCACGGGAGCGCCGAGTGTGTCGTTCAGTGTGCTCCCGCCGCTGCAGGCCGCGGCCGCGGCGGTGCGGCCGGGGCAGGTCTTTGCCGACGCGCTCAACGCGGTGGAGGAGGAGCTGCGCGAGCGCGGCGAAACGCTGGGGCTCGCGCTCGACGAATTTCAGCGCCTCGCGCGGTGGGACCCTGAGATCGACTGGCTGCTCAAGGGCACGCTCGAGTCGCACCGGCGCATCAGCTACGTGCTCGCGGGGTCGGAGAAGAGCCTGATCGAGCAGATGCTCGACGCCAAAAAGGCCGGGCTCTGGAAGGTGGCGGAGATTCTCGATCTGCAGCCGATTCCGGTCGACCTGTTCGCGCCGTGGATCACCGAGCGCGCCGCCGCGAGCGGCGTGGTGATCCCGGATGCCGTGGCCCGGCACGTGGTGCAGGTCGCCGGGCCGCGTACGCGCGACGTGGTGCAGCTGGCGCGCGTGTTGTGGGATGTGCTCCCCGACGACACGGCGGCCACGGCCGATGATGTGGCCACCGCGCTTGGTGTGCTGGTCACCGAGCAGAGTGCGCTCTATCTGCGCGCGTGGGAGCGGCTCGAGAGCGACGCGCATCGCACGCTGCTGGTGCTCATGGCGCACGACCCGCACGTGGAACCCACCGGCACCGACACGCTGCGCCGGTGGCCGCTCAAGCCCAAGAGCACGATGGCGCGCATCGTGACCCAGCTGATCGACGCGGAGCTGGTGCTGCGCGACGCCGAGGGGGCGTACCGTTTCGACGATCCGTTCTTCCGGCGCTGGATCGAAGTGAACGTCTTCCCCGACTTCGGCTTCGCGGTGCCGTCTACGTCGTCCGCTCCAGCATCGTAACGACGACCAGTTCGCCGTCGGCGCGATAGGTGGCGCGGCGCACCACCGAGGCCCCAGGAAGTCGCAGGCGATAGTCCGCGCCTTCCACCACCACCGGCAGCCCCAGGCGGCACGGCTCGGGGAGCAGGGCCTTGATGTTGCCGCCGGTCATGTTGGTCAGTTCGCCGAGGGCATCCTGCAAGTCGGCCACGCTGACATCGCCATGCTCAAGCGAGAACATGTGCTGCGCGGCGTGGCGCGCCATGCGGTCGGAGCACTGCACGGCCACGGCGCCATCCCACGCGCCGCCAATCTGCACGACGCCGGCGTACGTGTGTTCACTCACCGGGTCGTGGCCCAGCGGTTGGATGGTGTCGTCGGGCTCGACGACCATGCCAAGCATGCTCTCCCAGACCGAGGCGACGATGCCATCGATGGCGGCATCAAGCTGCTGCATAGGCCCTCCCGGCGGTGCCGGCGGCGCTCACCTGACGGTAGGCGATCCCCTTGTCGATCTGCACGCGCTCGTACTGATCGTCGAGTCCCATGGTCGTTTCGGCACCGCCCAGCATGAGATATCCGTGCGGCGCGAGCCGCTGTCGAATGTTGGTGAGGATCTTCTTCTTGGTCGGAATATCGAAGTAGATCAGCACATTCCGGATCATCACCAAGTCGAGTGGCATCATGGTGGGCCACGCTTCGATGAGGTTGAGTTCGCGGAAGTCGATCTGATTGCGCAGCTCCTCGCGGATGATCCACTCGGTGCCATCCTTCGTGAAGTACTTCACGAGGAGCGGCGCCGGCAGCCCGCGGTTGACCTCGAGCTGACCATACCGGCCGCTGCGCGCTTTCGCGAGCACGGCATTCGACAGGTCGGTGGCGAGGAATGACACCTTCCACGTGGCGAGCTCCGGGAAGTGCTCCTTGAGGAGCATCACCATGGAGTACGGCTCCTGCCCCGTGCTCGCCGCGGCACACCAGATGTTGAGCTGTCGGGTGAGCGCCTTCTTCGCGATGAGCTCCGGCAGGATGTGCTTGCGCAGCGCATCGAACGGATGGATGTCGCGGAAGAAGCTCGTCTCGTTGGTGGTCATCGCCTCCACCGTCTGCCGATGCATCGTACCGAAGCTGTTGGCCGCCATGGCGTCGATGAAATCATCGAGCGTATTGAAGCCATGCACCTTGGCCAGCGGCAGCAGGCGCGATTCGACGAGATACTCCTTGCCGGCTTCGAGCACGATGGCACTGCGGGTGAGTACGAGCTGACGCACGTACTCGAACGTTCGGGCGGTCATCGCCATGGGGCACCTGCTGACGCGGCGAGGGAGGGGGATGGAGCAGTGGAGAGGACCGGATGGAGCACGCGGGCGATGATGCTGGGCGCCACCTGCGGCAACGGGAGGACGGCGTTGGCAATGCCGGCCTTGGCCACGAACCCGGGCATCCCCCAGACCACGGAGCTGGCTTCGTCCTGCGCCAGCACGCCGCCGCCGGTGTCGTGCACGAGCTCACAGCCCCGCAGGCCATCCTGCCCCATGCCGGTCAGGATCACCGCCAGCACCTGCGCGCCGTAGCACTCCACCACCGAGCGCATCATCACATCGACTGATGGTCGGCAGGAATTCTCCGGCGGGGCCTGCGTGAGCGTGGCGATCACTTTGTCCTCGACGCGTTTGAGTACGAGATGATGATCGCCGGGGGCGACCCACACGGTCCCGGGGCGAATCACATCCCCTTCCTGGGCCTCACGGACGGGGACCCGTGAGAGATTGGACAAGCGATCCGCCAGCAGACGCGTGAACATCGGCGGCATGTGCTGCGTGATGACCACCGGCACCGGAAAGAGGGCCGGCAACTTCGGAATGACCTCGATCAGCGCGTTCGGCCCACCGGTGGAGCTACCGATCGCGACGACGCGCGGCGCGAGCGGCGAGAGCGGCGTTGGTGCCAGGTCGAACGCGCCGGTCAGTCCAGTGAGCGGTCGCGCCGCCGGCGCTGCCGCCGTGGGCGCGGTGGTACGCGGGACCGCCGCCGGTGCGGCCAATTGGGCCGCCTGCGCGAGAATCCCGGCGCACAACCCTTTGATCTTCGGAATCAGCTCGTCGCGAATGCGCTGCTGCGCCACCGTGACGCTGCCGACGTTCGCCGGCTTGGTGACGTAGTCCGTGGCGCCCCGTGACAATGCTTCCAGCGTGGACTGCCCACCACGCTCGGTGAGCGTGCTGAACATGATCACCGGCATGGTCGTCCATGTTTTCCGGATCTCACTGATCGTGGTCAGCCCATCCATCTCGGGCATCTCCACGTCGAGCGTGATCAGGTCCGGTGTGAGCTGCGTGATCTTCTGCAGCGCAATCCGGCCGTTGGCCGCCGTGCCCACCACGTCGATCTCCGGATCGGCGGCCAGCACGTCGGTCACCATGCGCCGGACAACGACCGCATCGTCCACGACGAGCACCCGAATACGACGCATGGAGCGGTCCGTCAGGCGCCGGTCGGCACCAGGCCGAGCATGTCGAGCTTGTCGCGCAGAATCTCGGCGGTGAACGGCTTCATGATGTACTCGTTGGCGCCCTGCTCCAGCGCCCGGACCACCTGCTGTACTTCCGTTTCGGTGGTGATCATGACGACCGGGACATCGCGATACCGGGTATCGGCCCGCAACGCCTGGAGCAGTTCGAAGCCGTTCATCTCGGGCATGTTCCAGTCGAGGAGCGCGAAGTCCGGCGGGCCGGTCGCGACGAGCTGCTCGAGCGCGTCGCGACCGTTGGCGGCAAAGGAGGTCTCGACCCCGAGATCCCCAACCATCTTGCCGATCACCGCGCGCATCGCGCGGCTGTCATCCACTATGAGGGCACGCATCGTCGAGGATCCTCAGAACTGGAACTTGCCAACCATCCCCTGCAGATCGGCCGCCATGCGCGCCAGCTCGGTCGACGCGCGGAGCGAATCGGACGCGCCCTGCGAGGTCGCGATGGCCGCCTGCGCCACGCCGGTGATGTTCTGCGCGATCTCCGACGACCCCTTGGCCGCTTCGGTGACGTTGCGCCCCATCTCGTTCGTGGTCGCCGTCTGCTCTTCCACGGCGCTGGCGATCGTCGTCTGGATCTCGGCGATCTTGTCGATGATCTGCGAGATCTCGCGGATGGCCGACACGGCGCCGGTGGTATCCGTCTGAATCGCCTCGATCTTCTGGCTGATGTCTTCGGTGGCCTTCGCCGTTTCCTTGGCGAGCTCCTTCACTTCGTTGGCCACTACCGCAAAGCCCTTGCCCGCCTCGCCGGCGCGCGCCGCTTCAATCGTGGCATTGAGCGCCAGCAGGTTGGTCTGCTGCGCGATCGAGGTGATGACCTTGATGACCTTCCCGATCTCGGCGCTCGACACGCCCAGCTTGGCCACGGTGTCGTTCGTGCTCTCGGCCACCTTCACCGCGTGCACGGCCACCTTGCTGGCTTCGGCCGCATTGCTCGCGATCTCACGGATGGAAGCGCTCATCTCTTCCGTTCCCGTGGCCACGGTGGCCACGTTGCGGCTGACCTGCTCGGACGCCGCCGACACCACGTTGGCCTGCGCGCTGGTCTGCTCGGCCGTGGCACTCATCGTGTGGCTGGTCGCCGTGAGCTCCTCGGCGGCCGCGGCCAGCGAGTTCGCGCTCGAGTTCACCATCGACAGCAGGTTCTTCTGCTCGGTGACATCGGTGGCGTACTTGACCACCTTGTACGGCTTGCCGTTCAGATCGAAGATCGGATTGTAGCTCGCGTTGATCCAGACCACGCGCCCGCCCTTGCCGATCCGCTTGTACTCCGCCTGGCGGAACTTGCCGGCGTTGAGATCGGCCCAGAACTGCGCGTACTCGGCGGACTGGGCGTACGCGGGTTCGACGAAGAGGCGATGATGCTGCCCCTTGATCTCGTCGAGCCGGTAGCCCAACGCGTTCAGGAAGTTGTCGTTGGCGTTGACGACGGTGCCGTCGAGATTGAACTCGATGACCGCCTGCGCCCGGCTGATCGCCGACAGCTGGCCTTCAAAGTCGGCCGCCCGCAGCTTGGTCGCCGTGACGTCGATGGCAAACTTCACCACCTTGGTGACCCGCCCCTTCTGGTCGAAGATCGGATTGTAGCTGGCCTCGATCCAGACTTCCTTACCGCCCTTGCCAATGCGCTTGTACTCGGCGCGCTGAAACTCGCCGTTGGCGAGCTTGCGCCAGAAGTCGGCGTACTCGGCGCTGGCGGCGTACGTGGGCTCGACGAACAGGCGGTGGTGCTTGCCCACGATCTCGTCAAGCCGGTAGCCGAGCGTGTTGAGGAAGTTGTCGTTGGCGGTGACGATCGTGCCGTCGGTCCGGAACTCGATCACGGCCTGCACGCGGCTGATGGCGTCGAGACGACCGGCCGCGTCGGTGGCGGCGTTGCGCACGTCGGTGACGTCCGTGGCGATCTTGGCTACCATCACGGCGCGGCCGCTCTCGTCGAGCACGGGGATGTAGCTCCCCTGCAGGGTGATCTCGCTGCCGTCGCGCCGACGCCGGGTGAACTCGGCGGTGAACGCCTTGCCGGCGCGCAGGTCGGTCCAGAACTGGGCATACTCCGGGCCGGCCGCGTAGGCGGGATCGACAAAGAGGCGGTGATGCTGCCCCTGGATCTCGTCGAGGCGATAGCCCATGGTGCGGCAGAAGAGGTCATTCGCGTGCAGGATGGTCCCATCGAGATCGAACTCGATCATCGCCTGCGCACGGGCAATGGCATCGATGACGGCTTGCGCGTTGGGCTGGCCCGACGTGGACACCGTGGCCGTGCTCTGCTTGCGGCTCGCGCGCTTCTGCGTGGAAACGGACGACATGGTTCAGTTCCTTGTGTGAGGGGAGCGGTCAGGCCGCAGCGAGAGAAGTTTCGGGTTGCGCAACGCGCGCCCCGTCGAGAATGAGCAGCAGTTGATCGTTGAGCTTGTACACACCCTTGATGAGCGCGCGCGCTTCGCCTTGCAGCGTATCGGGGACGCGTTCGAAGGTCTCGTCGGTCACCTCGATGACATCACCGATCTCGTCGACCACGAGACTCACGGCGCCATCGTCGGTGCGCATCACAACGTTCATCAGTTCCTGGTCGGCCGCGCGCGGCGGCAACCCGAGGCGACTGCGCATGTCCACGGCGGTCACGATCTGACCGCGCAGGTTGATCAGCCCCACTACCGAGGTGGACGACAGGGGCACCGGCGTCATCTCGAGCGGGCGCATGACCTCCTGCACGGCATGCACATCGATGCCGAGGAAGAGCTGCGCGACCCAGAAGGTGCAGTATTGCGTGATCTCAGCCATGAGCGGCGTGTCCTCCGAACCCGGCGGTGAGGAATTCCTCGGCGACGTCCTGCACCAGTCGGCGGATATCGAGGATGTCGGTCACGCGCCCCTGAATGACGGCGGAGCCGAGCACGACGCCGGGACGCTTGCGTTGCTGGACGGAGACGGCGCATTCGACGATGTCGACGATGCGGTCGACGATGACGCCGACGTGCTGATCGGCCTGCGTGATCACGATGACTTGCAGCAGGGCATCGGGATCGGCCGACGTCACCGTCACGGTATCGAGCACGTCGGAGAGCCGGACGAGCGGCATGATCTCATCGCGATACTGCACGACCTCGTGGCGTCCGGTGCGCTCAATCCGATGCGGATCGAACTCCTCGAGGCGGGCAATCTCCGAGAGGGGCAGGGCCATCCGATCCTCGCCGCCACTCGAGAAGACGAGCAACGTCTGGAGCATCTCGCCTCCACTCTTCTGTTCGGCGCGTGCCTCGTTGCCGGCCCGGTCGCGCTCGGTGGCGAGGACGCCGGCCCGGGCCGCGAGGCCATGCACATCGAGGATGAGCGCCACGCGACCATCGCCCATGATGGTGGCGCCGGCAAAGGTCGTGATGCCCTTGAGCTGCTTGCCGAGAGGCTTCACCACGATCTCTTCGGTGTCCATGATGCGATCCACCACGAGGCCGAACGGGACGCCGTCGGTCTGCAGCACGACGATGCTGATGGCTTCGTCGCGCGCCCCCGGCTCATTGGGCCAGGGTGTGGCCTCGAGGTTCAGCGTGTGATTGAGATGCACGAGCGGCAACAGCTTGCCGCGCAGCCGGTAGACCGGCTTGTCGTAGATCATCTCGATCTTCTGCTTGGCCTCGTCATGTTCCATCCGCACGAGCTCCAACAGGCTCACCTGGGGAATGGCGAAGCGTTCGCCGGCCGAGGTGATCACGAGCGCCGGGATGATCGCCAGCGTGAGGGGGATCTTGATGCGCAGCGTGGTGCCTGCGCCCACCGTGCTCGACACGTCAACGGTGCCGCCGATCTTCTCGATGTTGGTCTTCACCACGTCCATGCCGACGCCGCGGCCTGAGACGTTGGTGATCTTCTCAGCGGTGCTGAAGCCGGGGGCAAAGATCAGGTGGAGCGCCTCGCGATCGCTCATGCGAGCCGCGACCTCGGGGGTCAGGATGCCCTTGTCGAGGGCCTTCGCGCGGATCTTGGCCGGATCGATGCCGGCGCCGTCGTCGCTGATCTCGATGTTGACCTGGCCGCCCTCGTGGAAAGCGCGGAGCAGCAGCCGTCCCTCGGGGGACTTGTCGGCCATGACGCGATCACGCGGCGATTCGATGCCGTGATCCACCGAGTTGCGCACGATGTGCGTGAGCGGATCCTTGATAGCCTCGATGATCGTCTTGTCGAGCTCCGTGTTGGCGCCTTCCATCTGAATGGACACCTGCTTGCCGCAGGCGACCGCCAGATCGCGCACGACACGCGGGAACTTGCTCCACACGTTGCCAATGGGCTGCATGCGGGTCTTCATGACCCCTTCCTGCAGCTCGCTGGTGATCAGATTGAGACGCTGCGTCGTTCCGAGCAGCGTATTGTCGGCGCGCGTGGCGCTCGACTGGATGATCTGATTGCGGGCCAGGACGAGCTCACCCACGAGATTCATCAGGCGATCGAGCAGCGCGACATCCACGCGGATGCTGCCGTCGCTCACATGACCGGCCCGTGCTTCCTGCTGGACATCCAGCGCCTCCTTCACGGCCGCGGCGCTGGTGCTGCCGCGTGCCACGAGAATCTCCCCGACGCGCGCAGTCACGCCCTGTGCCTGCTCCTGCACGGCGGCGGTGACATCGGCGGGATGTACCATGCCCTGCTGAATGAGGATCTCGCCGAGCCGTGGGATCGCGCCCGGGATCGGCGTGATCGGGGTCTCGGTGACGCTCGGCGGGAGGTTGTCGGCCGGCGCGGCCGATGCCGCGGCGTCGGACGGTGCGCCAGACGGTGCGCCAGACGGTGCGTCAGACGGTGCATCGGACGGTGCGTCAGTCAGCGTCGCGAGTGTATCGATCAGCGCGGAGTAGTCGCCGGCGCCTTCGTCACCGCTCTCCTCGATGTGCTCGAGCATGCCACGTACGGCATCGTTGAGCCGTAAGAGCGCCGACGTGAGCTGCGGCGTGACGGGGATGGAGCCGTCGCGAACGCGCGACAGCAGGTTCTCGCCGACATGGGCCACGGCTTCGAGCGTGCCGAAGCCGAGGAAGCCGCAGGTGCCCTTGATGGTGTGAATACACCGAAAGACACGGCCGATGATGTCGGCATTGCCGCCGTACTGCTCCAACGCGAGAATGTCGCGGTCGAGCTGGTCGAGCCCCTCGTATGACTCCACGAGGAACTCGTTGAGGATCTCGTTGCTCTCACCCGGGGCCACCATAGTGCGCCCACTCCGATGCGTAGTGCGTTCGGTGGGGAGCTACGTCGCCCCTCGATGTCTACTATTTCGACACAAGCATGGTGAGCTTTAGCATTTGGACAAAGATGACCGACAAATAATTCCTACAACCAGATCGGAATACATGGGTCCCCGACACGATTGTCAGGGTCTCGCCGACCTGCGCGCTACTTGAAGCTCTGCACCAGGGACGAAATGGTGAGGCTCCATCCGTCCACGAGGACGAAGAGCAATAGTTTGAAGGGCAAGGAGATCATGGCGGGTGGCAACATGATCATGCCCATACTCATCAAGACGCTGGCCACCACCGCATCGATAATGATGAACGGCAGGTAGATCGCAAAACCGATCTGGAAGGCGGTGCGGAGCTCACTGGCGACGAACGCGCTCATGAGCACGTGCAGCGGTACATCGTCCACGGTGGCGGGGCGCGGCAGGCGGCTCATTTCGACGAACGTCTTGAGGTCGCTCTCGCGGGTCTGCTTGAGCATGAACGTGCGGAACGGCTGCACGCCGGTCTTGAGCATGTCCACCTGGGTCATCTTGCCGTCGAGCCACGGCGTCACGGCCTTCTGATTTACTTCGCTGAGCGTGGGGCCCATCACGAAGGCGGTGAGGAGCAACGCCATGCCGGCCAGCAACTGCGCCGGCGGCGCGCTCTGCGTGCCCATGGCCTGCTTGAGGAGCTGCAGCACGATGAGGATGCGGGTAAACCCGGTCATCATCAGCAGCAGCGTGGGGAGGAGCGTCAGGAGCCCCATCATCACCACGATGCCCACGGTGCCGTTCAGGCGCAGCCCTTCAGTCTTGCCGTCGCCGCCAAGCTTCACGTCCATCTGCGGCATCATGCGCATGATGGCATCATCGGCGGCGATGGGCGCCGGCTGGGCGCCCTGAGCCGTGTTGTTCGGCTCACGCGCCGGCGTGAGCTGCATCTCGTTGGTCGGTCGCGTCGTCGCCGCGGCTTGCGGCGTGAGTGCGGCGCCGTTGCCCGGCTTGGGCGCGAGGGTGGCCTTCTGTGTGGCCGGCAGCGGCAGCGCCGGTGCCTTGATCGGTGCGCGCAGGGGCGCCGCGACGCCCTTCGGCGCCACGACCGGCGGCGCGTCCGCGGTCTTGGGGATCACGATCTGCGCCGCACTCTGCAGCACCGACTTGGTGATGTCGGCGGCCATCGCGGCGGTGGGATCGACCTTCTTGGTGGTGTCCGCGGCCTGGGCGTGCAGCGTGCCAGCGCTCGCGACGGCGAGCAGGGCGAGGACACTCGCGATGCGGGTCGCGCCGCTCAGAGAGATGTTCAGGAGGTTGTGGAAGGCGCGGTCGTCTTTGCTGTCCTGGGGGCGGGTCAGGAAGGCGGGGACTTCGGCGTGGACCGGCGGAAGCGGGGACTGCGGAAGCCCGTACTGCGGAAGCTGGGACTGCGGAAGCTGGGACTGCGGGGTTTCGGGGGTGCGCAGTGCCTGATTGAGGAGACCGCCGAACTTCGTGCCGATGGCCGTGCCGATCTTGGTGCCGAGGGCGGTGACGGCGTCCTGCGGGACGGCGGGCGGCGTCAGCAGGGCGATCGCCTTGGTGGCTTCGGCGCTCGATACATGGGACAGCGCCACGGGGCTGGTCGCCAGCACGTGCTGCCGGTCCGCTTCGTCGAGTTCGAAGAGCGCCCGCACGCCGCCTTCACCGACACTGAGGGCCATCACCTTTTCGCCCACCCGCACGACGGCCAGGCCGGTCTTGGGGCCGAGCGTGACCCGCTGCACGACTTCGACGGCCACGCGCTGCTTTCCCTTCATGGCACCCGTGCCCCACTTCTTGAGCGCCCAGACACACAGGGCACCCAAGCCAAGCACGAAGGCGAGTGAAGCGACGACGCTGAGACCGGCGATGAACATGCAGAGCTACCGATGTGGGATCAGGCGGCGTTCGCGTTCGCCGCGGCGGCCGGATTGGCCAGCACGCGCGTGATACGCACCCCGAAATGCTCGCCGAGCACCACCACTTCGCCTTCGGCAAAGCGACGGTCGCCGACGTAGATGTCGATCGGCTCACCGGCGAGGCGGTCGAGCTGGATCACCGAGCCACGACCGAGGCGCAGGATCTCCTGCACGGTCATGCTGGTGCGGCCCAGTTCGATCGACACCGGCAGCGTCAGATCGAGGAGCATGCCGATCGGCACTTCGGTCGTGCCGAGCATCGTCTGCTCGAAGTCGGTGAGCTGCGGCGCGCGCGCGGCAGGGGCCGCGGCGGCCTGTTCGTCCATCAGCGAGGAAAGCGGCTGACCGGCCGCCTTGGCCGCCTGGGCACTTGCCACCAGGGCATCAATCTCGGCGGGATTCATGAAGTGGTCCGGGAGTCGGAGGGAGCGGCGGCGTGCACCGCATCGGCGATGCGCACCGCAAGGTTGCCGTTCACGCGTCCTGCGTGACCGATGAAGCGTTCCTGCGTGCCCGCGCGCACGATCACGCGCGCATCACGGGGGATCCCCGTGGGAATGATGGTGCCCTCGGTGACCTGCGAGAGTTCGCGCATCGAGAGCTGAAAGTCGGGGAGGCGCGCCACGAGGGGCACCTTGGTCGCGCGCAACGCGGCTTCGCTGCGCTGCCGCGTGATCTCGCGTTCCTGTTCGTTGGTGGCGAGAAGCGCCAGGCGCTGCTGGCCACTCGACGTGAAGAACTTGTCGAGCACCGAGAAGGGCAGGCAGATGAGCAGAAGGCTGCTCACGTTGCCGGTGCTGAACTCGACGTTGGCGACGAGCACCGGATCTTCGCGGTTCACCACCTGCAGAATTTCCGGCGACGACTCGAAGCCCGTGATGTTGAGCTCCATCGGGACGTGGTCCTGCCAGATCTCCTGGAGCAGCGACGTCACCTTGTCGGCCACGTTGCGGACCGCCATGCGCTCGATCGGCGTGAGGGCGCGGGTGAGCGGGCTCCCCGATCCTTCGCCACCGAAGAAGCGATCGACGATGTAGGTGCTGAGTTCGGGGCCGACGTCGATGACGCCCTTCTGCCCCGTGCCCTGAATGTCGAAGATGAAGGAAGAGCAGGGCATCGGCAGCGAGAGCGTGAACTCGCCGAACGAGAACTGCTCGACACTTTGCAGCCGCACTTCGATCTGCCCGCGGACGCGCGAGATGAGCCACGCCTCAAGCGCCTTGACCATGCGCTCGTACATGGCTTCCAGCGTGCGCAGGCGCTCCTTGGAGACGCGATGCGGGCGACGGAAGTCGTAGACCTGCACATCGACCGCCGGCCGGTTGGCCGCCGACCCGCCACGCGGGCCGCCGCCAAGCAGGCGATCGATATCGGTCTGGCTAAGCGTTTCCGAGCTCATCGTGAGTTACTGGACGACGAACTGGGGGAAATACAGCCGCTTCACCGTCTTCTTGCCGAAGCGGGATTCCACGGCCGCGGAAATTTCGGACTTGAACTTCTCGCGCATGGTGATGTCGGTGAGCTGCTCCACCGTCTTCGTGCCCAGCGCGGTCAGGATGATGTCGCGCAACTCGGCGTCGCGCTTCTTGAAGTCTTCCATGGTGGTGGCGCTGCTCACTTCGAGCGCGACCGTCAGGAGGAGGAAGCGACTGCCCCCGCTGTTGGCGGGATTGAGCACGAGGTTGTCGAGCATGAGAACCGGTGCTTCGGCTCCCGCGCCTTCCTTGCCCCCTTCGGCCGGCTTTTCGCCTTCCGCGGGAGCGGCATGCTCGCCGGCCGCCGCCTTCTCGCCTTCACCGCCCTTCGACGCCTCAGCGGCGGGCGGGACCTTCCCCATCTTCTTGGCGACCATGGGACCCAGAAGGGCCGCGCCGGTGCCCCCGCCCACGGCGAGGCCAACGGCCACCATGCCGATGAGGATGGGGAGCTTGGGTTTGGCCGGGGCTGCCCCTTCTGCGGGCTGCTCGGCGGGTTTGGCTTCTTCCTTGGCCATATGACAGGTCGGTCGAGGGGATAATGGACGAGACCGACAAAAGCATCAGCCGTGCCATTCGCGACCAACAACCCGACGATTTTCCTAAGTCATTTGCCTGCAACGTCTTAAAGCTGATCAGTTGACGGTGTCGGGTTCTTGGTCGTGGGTTCTGGGTTCGGTTACGGGCGGCAAAAAGCCGCCCCCCGGGGTGGGGGGCGGCAGGTTTTGCCGAGCTAGTCAGCGATTACCGCTTCACCGTCATGAGCTCCTGGAGCATTTCGTCGGAGGTCGAGACCACCTTCGAATTGGCCTGGAAGCCGCGCTGGGCGACGATCAGGTTGGTGAATTCCTGCGCCAGGTCGACGTTCGACATTTCGAGGGCGCCGCTGGTGAGCTGCGACTGGGAGCCTTCGAGGGCGAAGCCGAGGACGGCGCTGCCGGAGTTCGCGGACTCCTGGAGCATGTTGTCGCCGATGCGCTGGAGGCCGGACGGGTTGTTGAAGTCGGCCAGGACGATGCGGGCGAGCGGCGACGTCGTGCCGTTCGTGAAGAAGCCGGTGATGAGACCGAAGCGGTCGATCGAGAAGTTCTGGAGCGTGCCGGCCGTGTAGCCATCCTGGTCGCGGAGCACCGCGGTGGACGACGTCGACGCGAACTGCGTGAGACCGTTCACGCCGCCGTTGAGCTTCAGGTCGATCTTGACCGGGTTGGCGCCCGGCACCGCGAAGTTGATCGCCGCCGAGATGTTCGTGTTGAGGATACCGGCGTTGTCGAAGGTGAACGTGCCACTGTTCTCGCTCGGCGTGGCCGTGGTCGGGCTCATGAAGTAGCCGATCTTGATCTGTGAGTTCGCCGGCATGTTATTCGTGAACTGCACGGCCGGCGGCGGGCCGGCGGAGAAGCTGAAGTCCGCCGGCGAGGCGTACTCCACGCCCGTGGTGCTGTACACCTTCACGTTGGCCGGCAGGATCTCGTACCCGGTCGGCGGCACCGGCAGCGTGATGTCACTGGGCGGCGTGTTCGCGTCCGTCTGCGCGGTGAACGTCTGCGACGAGGCGATGGGATCGAGCTTCCAATCCCACGTGTTCGGGCCCGTCTTCCACATCTGGATCTTCACATCGGTCTTCGTGCCCTGCGAGTCGTAGACCGCCAGCTGCGTTTCCGTCCACGCCTTTTCGTTGATCGGGTTCTCGCGATCGGCGGCGTTGGCGAAGCTGCCCTGGAAGATCGGCGCCGAGGCATTGAGGTTGCCGGCCAGCGTCATCTGGCTCGTCGGCTTGGCCGACACCTTCTGACCGAACGGCAGCTTGATGTCCTGGATGCCATCCTGCAGGACGCCGTTGTCGTACATGCGGCCCTGCACGATGAAGCCGTTGGCCGGCGTCACCATCTGGCCCAACGCGTCGACCTGGAAGTTGCCGGCGCGGGTGTAGTAGCTCTGGTTGCCCTTGCGAACGACGAAGAACGAGTCACCCTGGATCGCGACGTCGGTGTTGAGACCCGTCGTCTCGAGATTACCCTGATTGAAGATCTGGTCGATCGAGCCGATCTGCATGCCGAGACCGATCTGGATCGGGTTGATACCACCCTGATCGCCAGGCGGACGGCTCGCGCCCTGCAGGAGCTGCGCGAAGCCTTCCTTGAAGGTCACGCGACCGGCCTTGAAGGAGACGGTGTTGACGTTGGCGATGTTGTTACCGATCACGTCCATGCGCACCTGGTTGTTGCGCAGGCCGGAAACGCCGGCATAAAGGGAACGAAGCATAAGTCTGTGTCCTCGGTGGGGTCGCGCTCAGCTGCGCACTTGGGTGAGCTGGGACATCGGAACCGACAGGCTGTCGCCGATGGTCAGGATGGGGTTGCCGTTTTCGTACTTCAGACCGGTAATCCGTCCAGTCGTGTACGTCTTGACTGCCTGCCACGAGCCGCCATCCGTTGCGACTTGCACCGTGTAGCTGTACTTGCCGGGCGCGAGCTTCGCGTCCGGGCCGATCGCCTTCGAGAGATCGATCGCCTGCTGACCTCCTGTCAGCTTGCCGATCCCGAAGGTGCCAACTTCCTTGCCATCGGCATCCTTGATCGTGACGCGGGCTTCGCCCTTGCGCGTGCCTGCATCAACGAGCAAGGTGCCGTTTCCGTCACGGTCGACGAAGAGCGAATTGCCATCGACCACGCCGGTCTTGCCGACCATGTTCACGGCCATCTGACCCTGGATCATCATCGTGAGCGCATCATTCTGATCGCTCGCGGTCTTGCTGAGATCCTGGATGGCCTTGAGCACGTCGGCGGAGTCCGACGACTGCTTCGACATCGTCTCATTCAGCGTCATCAGCTGTTCGACGGTGGAGAACTGCGCCATCTGGGCAGCCGTCTCCTTGCCGTCCATCGGGTTGAGCGGATCCTGGTTCTTGAGCTCCGCGACCAGGAGCTTCACGAACTGGTCCTTCCCCATGGACATGGTGTTCTTGGTCTTGCTGACCGACGTCGACGGCTGCAGCGGGCCCTTCGGCGGCTCCGCCGCCGTGCCCGAGGCCGGGGTCGTGCCATTCGACGCGGGCGTGGTGGGGGACGTGGTCGCGGCCGTGTACTTCGGCAACAGCGACGTGGGCGAGGTAATCATCACGCGTTCCCGGTGAAGAAGGTCTGGCGGCGCTGGCGCTCCTGCTGGTCCTGGGCATCCTGCCGCGAGCGCTGCTCACGCTCGTCGCGCGCGCGGGCCGCCTGCTCGCGTCGCGTCTCATCCTGCATGTCCCACTGGCGCGGCGCGCGACCCTGCTGGCCATTCGCGCTGGCGCCGTCCTGCTGCGAGGCCGCCGTTGCCACCATCTTGAGCGCATCGCGCTCACCGGTCAGGCCACGCGCCGATTCTGTTCCATCCTGCGTGCGGCTGGTGCTGCTGATGCGCACCGTATCCCCATCGAGGCCGTGACGGCCCAGCGCATCCTGGAGCTCCGCCGTGCGGAGGCGCAGCCGATCGGCCGTATCGGCATCGGTCGCGATGTGCGCGGTCACGGTCGAGCCGCGCACGTCCACCGTGATGCGCTCAGCGGTGCCATCGGCGCCATCCACGTTCAGCGTCATGCGCGAGAGCGGCCCGGTGGGCGCGTCGGCGCGCATCTGCTGGATGTCGGCGACGCGATCTGCCTGCGCGCTGCCCGTCACGTGCTGCGGGGCATTCACCGCGACGTCGCGGCCGCGCTGCTGACCGACGCCCATGCTGTTCATGCTGAACGCGGCCGACTCCGAGCCCGACTCGGCGCGCGCCGTGCGCCCGAGCGCCAGCCCACGCGGCGACTTCTCGCGCGCGCTGTTGCCGGTGGTGTCGTTCGCATCCGATTCGGTCCGGCCACGGCCGTTCGACTGGGCGCTTGCGTACGCGCTCACCGTGCTACCGATGCCGTTGTTCGCGAAAGTATCGGTACCACGCGCATCGCGGGCGCTCTGCGCGACCTGCGCTACCCCGGCCACGCCGGCGACGCTCGCGACGCGCGCCATGCCACGGGCCGACGGCTGGCTGGCCGTATCGGCCGCCGCCGCATCCCGCGCCTGCTTCTGCGCGCTCGCCAGGAGCGTCCCGGTCGCATCGGCGCCGTTCCGCGTGAGCTCCAGATGCCCCGGATCGCGCGCGCCGAGCGTGCGCAGCCCTTCCTCGCGCGCGATGCGCTGGAGACGGGCGAAGCCTTCCGGATTGTTGTAGGTGCCGTCGATCATCACGTCCACGGCGTCGCCGCGGGTGTGCGCCGAGTCGCGCGTCCAGGTGACCACGTTGCCTTCGCGCGTGCGCCCCTGCTCATAGAGCCAGTCCTGGCGCGCCTGCGAGCGCGTCGTCTCCACGATCGTCACGTCGTGGCCATACTCATTCTTCATGCGCTCCATGACGCGCTGCACCTTGGTCTGCAGCTCGGGCGCGATGCCGGTCATGTCCTTGCTGGCGACGGTGATATCGCCGGAGGCGCCCATCGTCTTGGACGCCTTGGCCTTGAGCGCTTCGAGGGACGCCATCGCGTCGAGCGTGGCGTCGTCTCCACCGAGGACGCTGCGGCGCGTGGCGGCCATGAGCTCACGGGCCGCGAGGCGCGCGCCAGCCGGCGTGCCGGCGGCGTTGAGCAGGGCATCGAGCGACTGCCGCGCCGCGGCGCCCCGCGTATCGCCGAGGGCCAGCAGCTGCTCGACCGAGCTGCCCCGCTGGCTCGCCACCCGCGAGATCGCCTCGAGGGCGCGGCTCCGGTCGCTCGCCTGCTCCGACACGCGCGACGCGGCGCGGGCCAGGCCATCGAGGTTGCCCTTCGACGCGGGCGGCTCGGCGGAGTTGGCGACATCCCCGGCGTCCGCGCCCGTATTCGGGAGCAGCTTGAGGAGCCCGTAGTGGAGCGCCTCGCCCGCTTCCTTGGAGCGCTGGGCGGTGGTGATGCCGTTCGCGTTGCCGTTCGCCGTGGCCGTCGCGTTCGTCGTCGCGGCGGCGGACATCAGCGCCTCGGCGTTGCCCCCCTGCTGCGAGGCTTCCTCGAGGAGATGATCGACCAGCGACGCGCCTTCTTCGGGCAGCTGCTTCACGAGATCATTGCGCACCTGCTCCCCGGCACCGGCCAGCATCGCCAGCAGCGCCGAGAACTCCGACCTGGTCACCGGCCGCTTCTCGCCGGCGTCGTCCGTGGACGTCGCCTCGTCGGTGGCCTTCGCATCGCGGACGTCGCGGGCCTCGCGGCTCGGCCGCGCGGCCCGGGTGCCGGCGGCACGCGCCGGCTCGCGGCGCGCGCTGCGCGGCGCCACATCCATAGACGGGTCACGCGGCGTGTCGTTCTGCTCCCGGACGCTCGCGCGTTCGGGCGGCAGGGGGTTCATCATGGACACCACGTTCATTACTTGCTCTCCGGAGCTTTCGCGGCGCCGCGCGTAATGTTGGCCACGCGAGACGGGTTGAGCAGCGCCAGTACCGCACCAGCCTGCTTGTCGCCCATGTACGCAAGAATCGCGCGCACATCGCTGTCGGACATCTGATCCATGACCTTGGCCGCATCTTTCGGGGCCATCGCGGCGAAGATTTTGGCCAGGCGCTGCTCTGGAAGCGGTGTGTGCATGGCCGCATCACGCGCATCCTTCACGACGGCGGCGGCCGATGCGGTCGGCCCCTTCGCTTCCGTCTTCGGCTCGATCTTGGTCGCCGGCTTCGCGGGTTCCGGCTTCATCGGTTCCGCCTTGGCGGTCGTCTTCGCCGGTTCGGCGGCATGTTCTGCCGGCTTCACATCGGCAAGCTTGGTCGTCACCGGCTCGTGCATCGCGGCCGACGGATCGGCCTTGCCCGAGCGGATCATCGCCCGCGCGAGTTCCAGCGCGCGGATGCTGTCGGCGGGCGTGAGCGGGAGTTCCTCGGCCTTGGCCATGCTGTCGGCCACCGCCGTGCTGTCCGTCGCCGCGGCATGTTCGCCGTCGGCGTGTTCGCCGTCGGCCGCGGTGGAATCATGCGCGGTGGAATCGTGCTTGGCGGTGCTGTCGGCGGGCGCATGGGCAGCGGCCTGCGACGCCTTCATGAAGGCGTAGCCGGTGCCGCCGCCGAGACCGGCGAGGAGACCAATGGCAATGGGAATGATCAGCGGCTTCATCGAGCGGGTCCGTCAGAGGGGGGCGCCCCGGCAGCATCGCCAGAGGTGACGTCGTGTTGGCGGGTAAAGCGGGTCAGCGCGATCTCGTCCATCGAGAGGCGATCCTTCTGGGCTTCGTCGGCACGCCAGGCATCGGCGTGACGGCTCTTCAGGCGATCCAGCACCTTGCGGTCGCGCGCGGCGTCGGCGAGGAGCTGCTGCGCCGCGGCCACCGTGGATTCCGCGGCCACCACGGCGTCGGTCGCATCGATGAGGCGCGCATCGAGCGCGTTCAGCACCGAGTCGAACTGATGCAGGTGGCCAACCCGCGGCGCCGACTCGGTCGCTGCCTGCACCTGCTGACGGGAGTCCTCGCGGATCGCCGCGATCATCTCCTGCGTCTGCGCGGCCAGTTCCGCGGTGTGCTGCGCCGACGCGAGTTCACGCGCCTGCGCCTTCTCCTTCTGCTCCCGGAGTTCCAGGATGCGCTGCAGCCGGAACTTGAACATCAGGCACGCCTCCGCACGGCGAGCTCGATCTGCTCGGCGATTTGCGTGAGCTGCTGGTACGTATCGCCATAGTGCGAGATCTCATCCGGCCGCTGCTGGAGGAACTCGAGCACCTTGTGGCGATAGGTGATGGCCGCGTCCACATAGGGATCGCTCCCCTTCTGGTAGGCGCCCACCATGATGAGATCTTCCTTCTCACGATAGGCGGCCTCGAGCCGGAGCATCGCGCTCCCCGACTTCCGCTGCGCCTCGTTCGTGATGTGATCCTTCACGCGGCTCTTCGAGTCGAGCACGTCGATGGCCGGGAAGTGGTTCTGCGCCGCGAGGCGGCGCGTCAGCACGATGTGGCCATCCAGGATCGAGCGGGTGGCGTCGGCCACCGGCTCGTTGAAATCGTCGCCGTCCACGAGGACGGTGTAGATGCCGGTGATACCACCCCGCTCGCCGTTGCCGGCGCGCTCGAGGAGGCGCGGCAGGTTGGCGAACACCGAGGGCGGATAGCCCTTGGTGGTGGGCGGCTCGCCGGTGGCGAGGCCGATCTCGCGCCACGCCATCGCGACACGCGTGACCGAGTCCACCATGAGCAGCACCTGCTTGCCCTGGTCGCGGAAGTACTCGGCGATCGCCGTCGCCACGAGCGCGCCGCGGGCGCGCACGAGGGCGGCCTGGTCACCGGTCGCCACGATCACCACCGACCGGGCGAGCCCTTCTTCGCCCAGCGAGTTCTCGAGGAACTCGCGCACTTCACGACCGCGCTCACCGAGCAGCGCGATCACATTCACATCGGCCTGTGCGTGGCGCGCGATCATGCCGAGCATGGTCGACTTTCCGACGCCGGAGCCGGCGAAGATACCGACACGCTGACCGCGGCCGATCGTGAGCAGGCCATCGATGGCGCGCACACCCGTTTCCATCGGGCGATCGATCGTTTCGCGGAGCAGCGGATTGGGCGGCTCGGCCGAGAGCGAGACGCGCTCGACGGTGTCGAGCTTGCCCTTGCCGTCGATCGGGTGGCCCAGGCCGTTGAGCACGCGGCCAAGGAGGCCGGGGCCCACGTCCACGCCGAAGGTGCGGCCCAGGGGCTGCACGCTCGAGCCGGCATGGAGGCCATCGAGTTCACCCAGCGGCATGAGCAGAACACTGCGCTCATTGAACCCTACCACTTCGGCGAGCACGGAGCGATCGCGCGAGTGGGAGGTGATCCGGCATAGCGAGCCGAGGCCCACATCGAGACCGACCGCTTCCACGACGAGACCGACGACGCGCGTGACGCGGCCGTAGGAGCCGAAGCGATCGGCGCCCAGACGCTCGGCGAGGAGATCCACCGGCGAGAGTTCGAAGGCGGGCGCGGCCATCACGACGCCTGCACGCCAGCGAGGTTCCGATACGCGCGCTCGAGCGCCGTATCCACGCGACCGTCGATGATGCGCTCGCGCCCTTCGGCGAGGCAGCCACCGCGCATGACGGAGGGATCGGCGATCCACCGCACGGTCCGGGCGGCGCCCGCATCCTGCGTGATCGCGCCACGGCAGGCCGCGAGATCTTCCGGGTGCAACCGCACCGAGATCTCCTGGTCCACCGGGTACTGCTCAATCGCCTGCTGCACGAGCGACGCCACGAGCGTAGGCTCGAGATCGATCTCGCGCTGCACGATGTGGCGCGCCACGATCACCGCGAGGGCGGCGACATTCTCTTCGGCATTGCCAATCCAGCGCGACTCGTGCAGCTGCACCGACTGCACCGCATCGTCGAGCGCCTGCATGGCGTTGGCGAGCATGCTGTCGAGCGTGGCGCGCGCCGCGCGCTCGCCATCGGCGCGACCGCGGGCGTAGGCGTCGGCTTCGATGCGCGCCGCCTCGGCGGCAAAGCGCGCGTCCATCTCGGCATCGAGGGCGTCCGGCGTCATGGCGCGGGGCGCCGGCGTCCCCGCCGGCGCCACCGACGACGTGGCGAACACGTCGAAGGCGGCGAACTCGTCGAGGGACCAGGGCGTGGCGTGCATGCGCATCTCAGACGATGACATCGTCGGTTCCCGCGCTCAGCACGATCTCGCCCGTCTCTTCCAGCGCGCGGACCTTGCTGACGATGTCCGTCTGCGCCGCTTCGACGTCGCGCATCTTGACGGGCCCGAGGAACTCCATCTCTTCCTTGAGACCGGCCACGGCGCGCTGCGACATGGTGCCCATGATCTTGGTCTTGAGGTCCGGGCTCGCGGCCTTGAGGGCGAGGGCGAGCTGCTTGACGTCCACTTCGCGCAGCAGGCGCTGCAGCGACTTGTCGTCGAGCGTGGACAGGTCTTCGAACACGAACATGAGGTTCTTGATCTGGTCGCTGAGGTGCGGATCCTTCTCCGCCACCAGGTCCAGGACTTCCTTCTCGAGCGACGAGCTGACCAGGTTGAGTACCGCGGCCACGGCGGCCGGGCCACCCACGCTCGACATGCCCTGCGAGAACGCGAGGTCGGCCTCGTTGCCGATGGCGCGCTCGACGAGGGAGATCATTTCGGGGGAGACCTTCTCCATGCGCGCGATGCGGAACATCACATCGCCGCCGAGGGTCGGTTCAAACTCGCGGATGATCGCGGCCACGTGCGCCGGATCGAGGTGCGCGAGGATGAGGGCGATCGTCTGCGGGTGCTCACCGCGCAGCGTGTTGCCCAGCTGCTGCGGATCGGCGCGCCGGAGGCGGCCGAAGCGATCGCTGTCGGCGAGCTGCCCCTGGATGCGCTTGAGGATCTGCTGCGCCTTGGCCGGCCCGAACGCCTTCTCGAGCACATCCTTGGCGAATTCCACGCCGCCGGCGTTGAGCGAGTCCACGCCGAGCGTCACCTCGAGCCATTCGGCCAGCACGGCATCGACCGTGGTGGGCGGCACGTTGTTGAGCTGCGCCATCTCGAGGGCGACGATTTCCGCCTCCTCGGGGTGGAGTCCGCTGGTGATCTTGGCCGCGTGCTCGGTGCCGATCGCCATGCAGACGATCGCCACCTTCTGGCGGCCCGTCAGGCGTTCCGGCGCGTAGCGATCCGAGTTGTGCTTCTGCAACGAAATCATGGCTGTTCCACTCACTGCCGCAGCCAGGCGCGGGACACACGGATGGCCGCGTCAGGACGTTGATCGACCGTCGCGATGGCCTGCTCGCGTTCGGGCGTCGTCTTCTGCGGCGGCAGGATGATGGCGCGGCGCTGCTCTTCGATGAGCTGCGTCTGATACGCCGCCTGATCTTCGGGCGACATGCCGGACTCCAGGGCCGCCTGCATGGCATTCTGCATCTGCGTGCTAGCGGGGAGCTCGGGGTAGCCCGTCGGCGCACTCAGCGCGTCCGGGCCGCCGCTTTTGCTCTTTTTGGGGCGGAGGAGAATCACCGACACGAGGCCGATGATCAGCACCACGACGAGACCGGCGATCGCGACGATCGGCTTCGGATTGGCCTGCAGCTTCTCGACGAAGCCGGCGGCAATGACCGCGGTATCGGCCTTGGCCGCGATCGGGGCGGGGCGATCGAACTCGGCGCTCTGCACGGTGATCACATCGCCGCGCGTCGAGTCGACGCCGACGGCGTTGCGCACCAGCGCCTCGATCCGCGCGAGCTCTTCCGGCGTGCGCGGCGTGACGGTCGGCGCGACCGGCGCGGCATTCTTCTTCGTGCTGTCGAGCGCCGGCATCGTGACCTTGTCGGCGACGAGCACGGCGACGGTGAGCTTCTTCACGTTGCCGATGGCACCGCTGAAGCTTTCGACGCTCTTGGAGTTCTCGTAGGCGTTCGCGACCGTGCTGTAGCCCGCGCCCTGCTGCGGCGTGCCCGGCACGACTTCGGCCTTCTGTTCGCTGGCGAGCGCCTGCTTCTCGGGATCGACCGCCTGCACCGTGCGCTCGACCTTGTCGAAGTTGATCGCCGCCGAGACCTGCACGCGGGCGTTCCCCGGGCCGACCAGGCTCGAGAGGAGTGCATCGGCCTTCTGCTGCATGTAGCTCTCGACTTCCTTCTGCACCGACAGCTGGCGGCTGCTGAGACCCACCGACGAGCCGTCGTCATCCATCGTGAGGGCGAAGCCGCGCTCGTCGATCACCGCCACGTGCTGCGCGTCAAGGCCGCCCACCGCGTTGGCGACCATGCTGGCGATGCCGCGCACCATTTCGGCACGCGGCGGCTGGCCGGTGGTCATCGCGAGCGTGACGCTCGCCTTGGAGGGGCGCTGGTTCTGCTTGAAGAGCTGTTCGTCTTCGATGGCGAGGTGGACCTTCGCGCTCTTCACGTCCTGCATCTTGCCGATCGTGCGCTCGAGCTCCCCTTCGAGGGCGCGGGTGTAGTTCACCTTCTGCGTGAAGTCGGTCCAGCCCCAGTTCTGCCCGTCGAACAGTTCCATGCCGGGGCGGCCACTGCCGGGGATCTCGCCGGCGGCGAGGTTCACGCGCGCCTTCGCCACGTCCGCGCTCGCGACGTTGATCGTCGTGCCACCGTTGTCGAGCTCGAACTTGATGCCGGCTTCGGTGAGCTTGTCGGTCATGGTCTTGACCTTCTCCACCGGGATATCGGCGAAGAGCGGCACCCAGTTGGGCTCGGTCGCCCACTGCGAGATGCCGAAGACCAGGCCCGTGGTGATGATGGCGACCGCGATGATCGCGATCTGCCGGCCGCTCCCGAGGCGACCCATCAGCGTATCCATCAACGAGTTCATGCGCGGGCTCAGGACTGCATGGCGATGACGCTGCGGTAGGCCTCAACGGCCTTGTTCCGGAGCTCGATCAGCATATCCAGCGCGATGCCCGCTTCTTCCGTCGCGGCCATCACCTGGTGGAGTTCGACGTTTTCGCCGGCGGCGAAGCGCTGCGTCAGATCGGACGCCTTGTCGCGCGTATCGGAGATTTCGTTCAACGCCTTGGTGAGCGTGTTGCCGAACGAACCTTCGCCTTCAGCAATGACCGGCACCTGCTTCGACACCGCGCTGTCGCGCTGGAAGTCGGGAAGGGCCCGGGTCAGGAGGTCGAGACGAGTCTGCATGATCGGAGGGGATCGTGTTCGTGGCGTTCGGTTCAGGCGCGGACGTCGAGACGCACACCGCGGGCGGCGGGCGGCGTCGCCGGATTCACGGCGGCCTTGTAGCGGCCGTACGTGAGCGGGCCGAGGGCCGAGGTCTTGGCGAAGAAGTTCCGCTCTTCGGACGTGAGCACGTTCCAGAGTTCCGGATCGGTGCCGGCGGGCGCTTCGGCGGGCACGCTGTTCTGCGTGGGCGCGGCGAGCGGCGTCTGCGGCTTGAGCGACGCCATCTGATTCGCGCGCGCATTCGGTGTGGCCTGCGCCGCGCGATCCATGCCCGTCTGCGCGGCGCCATTCGGGCGCGCCGCATCCGGCCGCTGGAGCGACCCGATGTTGGCGAGGGGATTGGGAGTGATGCCGTTGATGCTCATGTCGATCTCAGAGGGATGCTGCGAAGCGCAGGGCGAAAGTCAGTGACGAGGGAACCGCGAGCGGCGGGCCGGGAACCAACGATTGGTCGGGAGAGGAGGAAGAGGAGGAGGAGTGACCTCACGCCGATTCCCGGACCCGTCGCTCGGGTGTCTACATGGATCAGATGTCCAGCGCGGCGCGGAGCATCGCCTTGGCGGTCTGGAAGACCGTGGCGTTGGCTTCGTACATGCGCTTGGCGTCGAGGAGCTTGACGGTTTCCTGCGTGGTGTCGATGTCGGGGTAGCGCACGAAGCCGTCGGCGTTCGCCATCGGATTGCCGGGCTCGTACACGAGGTGCCCCTGACCTTCATCCTGCGCGATGCCGGCGACGACGACGCCAAACTGGCCCTCGCCCGGACCGGCACTGCTGTTGTTCATCGGGAGCACCGGCACTTCGATGCGCTGGCGGCTGTCGGTCATCGCCGGCACGTCGAACGCCGGCGATCCGAAGACACCACTCGTGCCCGTGGAGCCCATCTGCGACGCGGCCGGATTGCCCTGATTGAAGAGCGCGTTCTGCGCGTTGGCGGTCTGCAGCACGACATCCTGACGCTTGTAGGGCGTGCCCTCGGGCGTGCTGACCACGTCGGCGTTGGCGATGTTCTGCGCGATCACTTCCATGCGCTGGCGCTGCGCGGCGATGCCGCTCGCGGCGATGCCGAGCGACTTGAACATCGGCCGGACCACGTTCTGGCCGGGGATGGGGAGGAGCGCCGGGCGCGACGTCGGGTTGATCGGCATCAGCCGTTCCCTCCGCCCTTGATGGCGGTGCGGAGCGACTGGTAGGTCTTTTCGAGGAGGCGCGAGGTCGCGAGGAAGCGGAGCTGTTCGTCGGCCAGGGCCACCATTTCGGTCTCGACATTCACCGGGTTCGCATTGGCCTGGGCGTTGCCCGTCTTGGCCTCGAGCGAGAACCCGTCGCCGTTGTTCACGGTCGCATTGGCGACGCGATCGGCGATGCCGCGCGACCGCTCGACGCTCTTGTCGAGGGCCGACTTGAGCGAGGTGGCGGAAGTGGTGCGATCGATGAGTCCGAAGAGCATCAGCGGGGTCCGGGTGAAGGGGCGAGCGAATCCGGGACCCTTAAAAGCAATGGGCGGGCCAAACTGCGGGGCTTGGTGCGCTTTGCTTCTAAGTCATTGAAAACAGATCAGTTAGGGGTTTGGTGTTCTAGGGTTGGGGGTTCGCGGGTTGGGTTGGGGGTATGAAAAAACCCGCCCGGCAGGAAAATCCTGCCTAGCGGGGGATGGACCAAAAGTGCCGTGTGGATTCGCGCGCTTGCCTAGTGACACGAGTCACCCGGACCGCTCGCACGGCTTCGGCTGAGGGTATCGGCACCAATCGCATTTTTCTGAACTGATCGCACGGAGTTCACAGAGCCACAGAGAAACACTGAGGCGCGCTCCGAACGATCTCGGGCGCGCCCCTGTGAGTTCTGTGGCTCTGTGTCCTCTGTGCGATCAGTTCACAACGCGAGCGGCCGCCGCTCAGTCGTCGCCGTCGTCGCCCTTACCCGGCCCATTGAGCTTGTTGCGCAGCGTGCGCACCGAAATGCCCAGGAGCTCGGCGGCTTTCGTTCTATTGTTGTCCGCGGCCTGGAGCGCATGCTGGATCAGCACCCGCTCGGCGTCGGCCACGTTCAGGGAGTTCAAGGCGATCCCGTTGCCGGAGCCGGCCGTGGCGGGGGCGGCGGCGGCACCGGAAACGGCGATGGCCGGCACGGCGCCCGGGGTGCCGATCGTGCGCGGACGCATGTTCGGGGCGCCCAGGGAGTGGGCGAGACCGAAGCGGGTGCCTTCGAGGCAGTGGGGCTGGATGATCGGGTCCGGCGTAAGAATGACCGCGCGCTCGATCACATGCTGCAGCTCGCGGATGTTGCCGGGCCACGGGTAGTTCTGCAGGGCCTCGAGGGCGTCGGGCGAGAGCCCCTCGATCTTTTTGCCGATCTCGGCGGCCGTGCGCATCGCAAAGCGGAGCGCCAGCAGCGGGATGTCCTCCGGACGCTCCCGCAGCGGCGGAATCATGACCGGGATCGTGGACAGTCTATAGTAGAGGTCCTGTCGGAACGTCCCGTGGTCCGCCTCCATGGCCAGGTCGCGGTTCGTGGTCGCCACGATGCGCACATCCACCTTGATGGGGGAGGTGCCGCCGACCCGCTCGAACTCCTGCTCCTGCAGGACGCGCAGCAGCTTGGCCTGCAGGTCGAGGCGCATTTCGGAGATTTCATCGAGCAGCAGCGTGCCGCGGTTGGCCCGCTCGAACGCGCCTTCGACCCGCTTGATGGCGCCGGTGAAGGCGCCCTTTTCATGACCGAACAGCGCCGACTCGACCAGCCCTTCGGGGAGCGCGGCGCAATTGAGCTTGATGAACGGCTTGTCGCGTCGCTCGCTCTGGTCGTGAATGGCGCGCGCGAACAGCTCCTTACCGGTGCCCGATTCGCCCTGGAGCAGCACCGTCGCCCGGGTGGGGGCCGCCATGGACACCGTCTGCAGGATGCGCCGGATGGCGGCCGAGTCGCCGATGATCTGGCGCTCGTTGCGGAACTGCATGACCTCCTTGCGGAGCGTCTCGTTCTCGCGGCGCAGGCGGACGAATTCGAGCGCCTGATCAACCGCCAGCTCCAGCTGCTGCGGACGGACCGGCTTCGTGATGTAGTCGATCGCGCCGGCCTTGATGCTGGCGACGGCGTGCTCGATGCTGGCGTGCCCCGTCAGCATGATGAGCGGAATGTCGTACCCCTCGCGCGTCAGCAGCTGGATGAACTCCAGCCCCGTCAGCCCGGGCATCCGATAGTCCGAGATGATCAGATCGACGCCACCGCGTTCCAGAACCTGTAATGCCTCCGGGACGCTGCGCGCCCCGACCGGCGTGTGGCCGGCCTGGGCGAGGGTGTCCTCAAGGATCAAGCCGACGGCGGGTTCGTCGTCGACGTACAGGATGGTGGCCATGCGGATCGGTGGAGGGGGATCCCGAGGGGGACGATTTCGCCGGGTCGTGCCGGCCCCGTGACGAATGGGCCGGTGGTGCGTCTCATGGTCAGAATCGTACCCGGCAAAAATAGCCGGGAGCGGGTCCAAACGCTAAAGGCTGTTGTCGGAACTCCGATACTTCCCATGGAGCGGCGGCAGTCGGACGGCAGATCGGCCGTCGGGCAGATGGACCACTGACCCCTGTGCCCATGCGCGTCACCAACTCGATCATCACGCGGAACTCGCAGTATCGCCTGCAGTCGGGGCTCGCGGGTGTGGATCGGCTACGCGAAGACATCTCGTCCGGTCTCCGCATTCGCAAGATGTCGGATGATCCGACGAGTGCGAGTGAAGTCGTACGCGTGGGCAGCTCCATGCGCGCAATCACGCAGTTCCGGCGCAACATCAACATCGGGGTCTCCCGCGCGACGGCTGAGGAGAACGTCCTCAACTCGCTGGGCAACACGCTGAGCCGCGGCGCCGAACTGGGCATTCAGGCCGCCAGCGCGACCGCCAACACGCAGTCGCGGCTGATCATCAAGAAGGAAATCGATCAGCTGCTCGATCAGGCCGCACAGCTGGGCAACACGCGCTTCGGCGACGAGTATCTCTTTGGCGGTACCCGCTCGGGCGAAGCGCCATTCGTGACGCCGCCGCCGGCGAGCCCCACGTCATTCTCGGCGCTCACGCTGAGCGGCAACCCGGTCAATCCGAGCGGCAATCCGACGCTTGAGATCGGCGACAACAAGTTCGTCACACCGAACCACAACGGCACGCAGGTCTTCCTCGACACGGACGCGCTCGCGGCCATGCGCGCGCTCTCCGATGCGCTGGGCGCCGACGACACCGCCGCGATTCGCGCCGCGACCGATCGCATCACCGCCGCCAACTCGAATGTGCAGGCGCTGGTCGGGACGCAGGGCGCGCGCATCAACGAGATGGAAGATGCGAAGACGCGTCTCGACCAGATGGAGAACGACCTGCTCGCGTATCGCTCGGATCTGCGCGACACCGAAATCGACAAGGCCATGGTGGACCTGGTCGGCAAGCAAACCCTGTATCAGGCGGCCATGGGTGCGACCTCGCGCATCCTGGGCCTCAGCCTGGCGAACTACATCTGATGACTGACGCTCCTGAAGCGGCGGCGATGGACACGACCGACACGGTCACGATCGCGCACGCCGCCGGCACCCTGACCGTCCCCAGCCAGTCGGTGGTGCATCTCTCCGAGGCGCTGTGGGGGTTCCCCGATCGACTCGACTACGCCTTGCTCCCCGGCGCCCGCCAGGGGTTGTGGTGGTTCATGTCGACCGGTGAGCCGCAGGTCAGCTTCGTGCTGGCCGATCCGTTCGTGGTGAATCCCGGCTACGTCGTGGATCTCGGCGATCTGGAAAAGAGCATGCTCGGGATCACCGATCCGACGGACGTCCTCGCCCTGATCATGCTGGCGCTGCCGGCCACGCCGCAGGACACGGTGACGGGCAATTTCCGGGCGCCGATCGTCATCAACCTGCGCACCCGTCGCGCCATGCAGATCATCAGCCGCGACGACGCGCATGGCATGCGGGAGCCGGTCGATCTCACGAAGTTTCCCCGCGACGACGACGCCGGCGTGGCGTTTGCCTGAGTCCGCGGCGTAGTTTGGGACCATGTCCCGAGCTGAAATCGAAGCGACGTATCAGGAAGCCTTGACCCTCGCGCGCGCCGGACAGCCGGCGCGCGCGATTGCATTGCTGGCCGAGGCGCACGCGAAGGACGGGCGTCACGTGGGGGTCCGGAATGCGCTGGGGGTGCTGCGTCTCGAGCAGGGCGATGCCAATGGCGCGATCGCCATGCTCAAGCCGCTGGCCAAGGAGCTGCCGGAGGCGGCGCCGATTCTGGTGAATCTGGGCAATGCGCTCGTGGCGGCGCGCCGCGCCGATGATGCGCTCAGTCCGCTCAAGAAGGCGGCGACCCTTGAGCCGCGTGATGCCGCGACGTGGTATGCGTACGGTCGCGCGCTGCAGATTGCCGGTCGCGTCACCGACGCGGTGACCGCGTACGATCGGGCCCTCGCGCTTGAGCCGACCCATCTCGAAGCCCAGGCCAATCGCTCGGCGGCGCTGATGTTCGCCGGGCGGTACGAGGAGGCCGAAGCGGCCGCGAATGCCGTGCTGCAACGGGCACCGGAGCACGCCAACGCCCAATTCAATCGCGCGATGACGCTGCTGGCGCGCGGCGCGTGGGCCGACGGCTGGCGCGCGTACGAATGGCGCGAACGCACCTCGCTGCTCGAGGGCATGCGTCGCAAGTGGACGCAGCCGCGATGGGAGGGCGAGTCGCTCGCCGGCCGCACGCTGCTGGTGCATGCCGAGCAGGGGTTGGGCGACACGCTGCAGTTCGTGCGATGGCTGGTGCCACTGCGGGCGCAGGGCGGGCGGGTGGTGTTGGTGGTCCCCACGGCGCTGCACTCCCTGCTCGCCGGCAGCGACGTGGCCGACGCGGTGGTGAGTTTCTCCGATCCGGTGCCCGCGCACGATGTGCAGGTCGCGCTGACGGCGTTGCCGCATCGTCTGGGGTTGCACACCACGGCGGCGGTGATGGCGAGCGCCACACCGTATCTCAAAGTGCCGGCCGTGATGGATGCCGCGCTGGCGGCGTGGTGCGCCGAGTTGCCCGGCGATCGGCCGCGCATCGGCCTGGTGTGGGCGGGGAGCGCCACGCATGTGAACGACATGCACCGCTCCATTCCGCTGGGCGTGTTCGAGCCGCTGCTCAAGCGCACGGATGTCACCTGGGTGAGCCTGCAGCAGGGGGAGCGCGCGGCTGATCTGGCGACGCTCCCGCGCCGGCTGTCACTGCAGGATCCGTCGTCGCTGCTCACCACGTTTCAGCGGACGGCGCAGCTGCTGCGGCAACTCGATGCGGTGATCACGATCGACAGTGCGGTGGCGCATCTGGCTGGCGCGCTGGGGCGTCGCACGTGGCTGCTCCTGCCGCAGGTGGGGCTCGACTGGCGCTGGGCCGCGGAGACGCCGGCGCATCGGTGGTATCCGAGCGTGGAGCCCATCCGGCAGGCGGCCGCCGGCGAATGGCGGACGGCGGTGCTCGAAGTGCAGGCGCGGCTTGGCGGGTTGGTGGCGGCGAATGGCGCGGTGAGCGCCGGGGCGCGGAACCGCTAGGCAGAGCCGCTAAGCGGCCGCGCGGCGCGCGGGAGCTAGCCGGTCGGCGACGCGAGTCGATCGCCGACTGCCAGCGTCGGTCCTTCCCACTCGAGCAGCGCCAGCGCGCCGCCGTCGCCCGTGCGCACGATTGGCATCGGATGCGTCTGCAGAACCGTACCGGGGAGCTCGGATCCGGCGGGAGACGTCGTAATCGCGGCCCGCCAGATGGTCACGCGCTCGTCGCCGCGATGCGTAAAGGCACCGGGCGTGGGTCGTCCGCTCGCGCGGATGTGCGCAAAGCAGGTGCGTGCCGAGGCCGACCAGGTGATGCGACCATCGTCGGGGGTGCGGCGACGGGCCTGCGTCGCGGCTGCGGGATCCTGTGGGATGCGTGGCGCGTCACCGCGATCGAGCCGCGCGACCGCATCCGCCAGCAATGCGGCGCCCGCGCGGTGCACCAGCGCCCGTACATCGAGCAGCGTATCCTCGTCGTTCAGCGGCAACGTCTGCTGCAGAATGATGTCGCCTTCGTCGAGGCCAACGGCGACATGATGCACGGTAACACCAATCGTGGGGTCGTCGGCGAGGAGTGCCCAGTTGAGCGGATGCGGCCCACGCCACCGCGGCAAGGCGGCGCCATGCACATTGATGATCGCATCGGGAAAGGCGGCGATATCCTCCGCGCTGATCTTGAGCGGCCACGACGCGCTGGCGATGAGCGCGATGTCGGGGAGCAGCGTTCGCAACGCGGTCTGCCGATCGGCGACCCGTACCTCAATCCCCCACCCTCGTGCCTGCGCTTGCAGCGCGCTGGACTCCACGCCGGCCGGCACCACCACGACCGACGGCACGCGCTGCCGATACGCGAGCGCGTCAAGACACCGCTGCGTGTTGTCGTTCCAGCCGAGGAGCGCGAGACGGCGCATTGGCGGCGTCGCGCTCAGGTGGGGGTCCAGGTGTACGACGGACGCAGGAACCCGCGCGAGCCGATGAACTCCTTGAAGCTGATCAGGCTCCACGCCGGCTCCATCGGATTGTCCGACGCCGTGTTCATCGACACGCCGAGATCGAGGAAGTAGTACCCGTTCGCGCGCGCCCACTTGGCGGTGTCGAAGAGCACGCGGTTCACCGGGCGCATGTGCTGATACTCCGGGCGGCTGGCGATGTAGAACGCCAGCAGCACCCGCGGGTTGCAGTGCGTGGTGAGCACGCCGGCGACCAGCTCGCCTTCGTGTCGGGCGGCCATGAGCCGCCACGTGCCCGGGACGAGCGTGCGGATCCGTTCGAGCTCGGCCAGCGAATGCGCCGGCTTCACATCGAACTTCCGCTTGTTCTCTTCGAGGATCGGATAATACTCGGCCAGGTCATCGCTCTCGGAGACGACGATCCCTTCCTTCTCCGATTTGCGAATCGCCCGGCGCCCCATTGGCGTGAGATGGTGCGTGGGATCCTCGTCGTCGAACGCCGAGAGATCGACGACGCTGGAGAACAGATTCCGGGAATTCTGGAAGCCGCCGTACAGCATCGCGAAATCCAGGTCCTGCGACATGCCGCGGTTGTACGTGAGCGGCGCATAGGTGAACGATACGCGGCGGAGCTCCTGCTGCCGGACCCACCGCTGCAGGGCATCCACCATGCGCCACATCATGCTGAACGACGACGGCAGCGCAATGATGCCGCCGTACGAGGCCCCCATGGGGCTCAGCAGCTCGCCGTGGCGAATGACGCACGGCAGCACCCCCATGAGCGCGCCATGGCCGTCGCGAAAGCCAAGCCAGGTGAAGTGAAAGCGTCCGGGCTCGTGATACGCCAGAAACGCCCGCTTGTGAAAGAGCGTGCCGTTGTAGCAGCGATCCACGAACGCATCCCATTCGGCATCGGGCATGTCCGCGAGGTCGCACACCTCGAGGGGCGCTTCGACGGCTTCGTGGGCGTAGCTGTCAGTCAAGGTCATGAATCGCTCACTCCAACAGCGGCAGGCGCCGCGGCATTATGGGACGCTTCCAGATTCCGAGGCCACGGCGCCTCGGATGGACGGCGCGCGCCGGTTCCCGGCGCCCAGCGTGGAAGCGTGTCAAACCCTCCGAAGGGGATGTCGCGTAGAAACCCTTCGCGAATCAGTCGCCGCACATCGGCGTCATGCGGCACCCCCCAGCGGCGCACCACCTGTGAGGTCGCATCGGCGACGTCGGGCGGAATGGTGTGCTGCGGCGGGAGGCGATAGTCGGTCAGATAGAAGCGCGGATAGTGATCGAAGGGCCCGCGCGTGCGCTGATCCAGCACATCGAGAATCCCCTTCGCCACGACCGCCACATCGTAGTGCTGCTCGACGTACGTCCGCGCCCGCTCGGCGAGCGAGCGACGGAGCGCGCGGTTGCTGAGCAGCTCGCGGAACGGCTCCACCAGGGTGTGTTCGCCGATGTGCCACACCGGCGGGACATCCGGTGACTCCGCATAGGGCGATTCAATGACACTGGCGAGTGCACAGCCGCTCGCGAGCGCCTCCTGACCAAAGCGCGAGATCCCGGGAATGAAGACCTGATCAATCGCGACGTCCGCATCGGCGAGCGCGGCGAGGACTTCGCCGTTGGACACGTCGGTCAACAGGCGCAGCTCGAACGCCACGCCCTCGGCCTTGAGGGTGTCGAGCGCGGTGAGCACCAGGTCCGATCCCTTACCCCCCTGATTGGACGGGGCGTGTACCACCACGGGAATCTCCCGATCCGGGATGTGCGCCGTGATCCGGCGCAGGTCGATCGGCAGGTGGAAGTGGTGATAGGGGCGGACCCCCAGGTTGTGCTGATTGGGGCGCGAGAACACCGCGTCGGCCACCATCTCGGCGCGGCGCAGGGTGCGCAACTGCTTCTCGAGTGGAATCGTGTCGAGGACCGGAACCCGGTCGCGCAGATCGCGCCCGTAGTCCTGCGAGTAGGCCGACCAGTGGCGTACGTCATCTCCACAGAAGATCGTGACGATCTCCTTGCCCAGCGTGCGCAGCACCGGGAAGTCGTTGTTGTCCGGGAGCAGGCTGGTCCAGATGAAGATGAACAGGTCGTGGCTGTTGATGAGCGACAGCAGCGACTCGGTGCTCAGCGAGGTGCCCGTCGCGTCGATGTCGTAGGTCGCGTCGGGATAGTACTTGTTCCGGTGGTACATGACGCTGGTGGCGTCGTGCCCGAGGCGGCGAAACCCTTCGACCAGATCGACCACGTGATGGGCGATCTCGCAGGTCCCGATCAGCACGCGGCGGCGGGTGCCGCCCGCGGCGAAGGGCATGGCGGATGATTCGAACGACACAGATCCTGAAGTCATGCGGCCGCCGCGGTCGGCGCGCCGACCATGCGGGTGATGCGGCGGTCGCCGATGGCGAGATAGTGTTCGCACCAGAGCACGAACGTGAGCAACCGGTATCCGAAGGCCACCGCTACGCGATCGGCTTCGGTGAAGCCATGCGGACGCGTGGCTGTACGTGCCTGGATGATGGCGGCCACCTGCTCGGGCTGAGCGGCCGACGGGGCACTCCGCCAGATCTCGGTCTGGCTGGCCGCGCGCAGGACGGCGCCCAGCGGGCCGTTGGCCCACGCCACCAGCGGCGACTCGAAGCCGAACTTGGTCGTGCGGGTGCGAATCCCGTCGGGCAGGATGCCCGTCAGCGCATCGCGCAGAATGCGCTTGCTGTAGGTCGCATCGAGTTTGGCTTCCGGGGGCAGCGCCATCGCGTAGGTGACGAGGCGCCAGTCGAGAAACGGCGAGCGCACTTCGACGCCGTTGGCCATGGAGCAGCCATCATAGTTGCGCAGGATGGCCGGCAGGTGCGTGACGTGAAAGTCCTGATCGAGCGCGTCATTGAGCTGATCGAGCGGCCGTTCGCGATACCAGGAGTAGCCGGCGAGCAGCTCATCGCCGCCGTGCCCATCGAGCGTCACGACCACGCCGTGCTCGCGCATCGTCTTGTAGATGTTCAGCACGGGCACGGCTGGCGCGGCGCTCAGATCATCCAGCGCATAGACACTGGCGGCGAGTCCGCGGAGCGCGGTGGCCTGCTGGAAGTTCCAGTAGGTCGGCTTCGCGCCGGTGTGCGCCACGACGAGATCGGCGAATTCCCGCTCATCCACCGGATGCCCGGGAAAGCTCGCAATGAAGGTCCGCTGCCAGTCGCTCGCGCAGCGATCGAGGGCGAGATGTCCGTCGCGCGCGACCGCGGCCATGCCCGAGGCCACGGCGCTGCTGTCGAGCCCCCCGCTCAGGGAGGTCCCGATCGGCACGTCACTGCGCATGCGCAGGCGCACGCTGTCGAGGAACAGGTCGCGGAACTGCTCGACCTGTTCCTCATAGCGTGCCGGCACACTGGGCAGGTGATCGCGGGTGTTCCACCAGCGCGAGAAGCCCTGCGTGCCCTCGGGGGTGATCGTTAGCGAGTGGCCCGGCGGCAGGCGCATGACACCATTGAGGGCGGTGTCGGGCGAGATGCCATCGTACGCATTGGGATGCGTGAAATAGCGCGTCGCGGCCTGCTGGTTGAGCGTACGCGGAAAGTGCGGGAGCGCGAGAAACGCCTTGATCTCCGACGCGAAGGCGATCGTGCTCCCCATGACGGCGAGGTAGAGCGGCTTCACACCAAAGCGATCACGCGAGAGCGTCAGCGTGCGCGTCTGCTCATCCCAGAGGGCAAACGCCCACATCCCGTTGAAGCGGCGCTGGCAGTCGAGGCCCCAGCGGTGCCACGCCGCGGCGATGACCTCGGTATCGGTTTCGGTCCGAAAGGCGTAGCCGTCGCGCCGCAGCTCGTCGCGCAGCTCGAGGAAGTTGTAGATCTCCCCGTTGAACGTGATGCGCAGCGTGCGGCCATCCGGCGCCGTGTACGGCATCGGACAGGCGCCGAGCGGCGACGGGTCGAGAATCGCCAGTCGGCGATGGCCGAGCGCCACCGGGCCGTCGCACCAGGTGCCGCGGCCGTCGGGGCCGCGATGCACCAGCGCGTCGGTGAACGGATCGATCCACGACGGATTCGCGCCGCGGGTGTGGTCGAGCAGACCGGCAATACCGCACATGATCAGGAACTCCGCATGGTCAGGCAGCCTTCACGCGCGGACGCGCGACGGTGCCAAGGAACTCGGTCAGCGCCCGAATCTTGGCGCTCCACGAGAGGTGCTGTTCGGCCCACTGCCGGATCTGCCGGCGCCGCTTTTCGTTCGTCCAGCCGAGCGCGAACGCGCGCAGCATGCGGGGCGAGATCGGCGTGTCATCGGCGTCCACGGTGCGCAGCCACGGGAGCGAGGCCGGAAAATCGATATCGGTGCCCGCTGCGACGAATGGCAATCCGCGGAGCGCATACTCGCGATGCTTGAGCGCGCACAGTTCGGTGAGCCCTTTGCGCTGTGGGGCGAGCACGCCGATGGCGAGATGCGCCTGCGCATAGAACGGATCAAGGGCGTCGGCCGGGATCAGGCCATGGAAGTGCACGCGATCCTGGACGCCAAGGTCGATCGCCAGCTGGCGGAGCGCGGGGACCGAACCGCCGTCGCCAACCAGATGCAGATGCACATCCGACACGTCAGGCTCGGCCGCCATGCCGCAGATGACGCGATCGGCACCATGCCACGGATAGAATGACGCCACGCACACCAGGTTGATGCGATCGGGCGGCAGCTGCGGTGTCACGAAGGGGAGCAACGCCGGATCGGCGCCGTTGGCCATGACATGCCCGGGGATCGCGACGCGCCCGCGCGTGAGTTCATGGGTCAGGATCTCGGGCGTCACGGCCACGAGCCCCGCCGTCTCCGGCAGCACGCGGCGCGCCCACTGCCGCTCGATCTCGGCGGCGGCGGGGGGCAACTCGAGATCAAACTTGGTCTGCAGTTCGAACACCACCGGCGGGGCCTCGCGCAGGAAGCGCAGCACATGCCCGTCGTACAACGGGTAGCGCATGTAGACCACGTCGGGCTTGAACTGCTCGACCGCCTCCCAGCAGTGGAACCAGGCGAGCGATCGGCTGGCCGGATCGAAGCCGCCCCCGCGCAGGTCCACGAGGGTGTACGGCGGATTGGCCGGCGCCGGCGCCTCGCGCGTGTCGGCGAAGACGAGGGCCAGCGTCTGGGGGATATGGCGCCGCATTTCCCGCACCTGCTCGGCGAGCTTGCGATGCACGCCCCCGTGGGCGGTGCTCGCAAACGCGATCATCAGCACGCGGAGATCGCGCACCGACGCACCGCGTGCGGGGTGATTGGAAAGCGTAGTCATGGCGTGCACGACTATACAGAATACGTGCCATTCTCTAAGTCATTGGACAGCAATGGTTTGCGTATTTTCCGCGCGGCCCGCCAGCCGGTACGAATGGCCCGCCAAGGCAGGATCGATCGGCAGAAAATGCCGGGGGTGTAACGCCGCCGACCCCCCGACGAAACGGGAAAAAGCTGCCGGTCGCCGAAGCTCAATGTTTGGTAAATGTTTGTATTGCAACGGCTTAGCGTTGGGCACGGATCCTGCTCTCAACTTCGGCGAATCACTACGCCCATCCGTCCCCTCTCGCCCTCGATTCGCCATGTGCGGCATCACCGGTGTCATCAATGTGCACGGCACACCCGTGGCCCCTGACCTCGTCAGGGCCATGACGGACGTCGTGCGCCATCGAGGACCCGATGGATCGGGGGTCTGGACAGCCAATGGGGTCGGCTTCGGCCACCGGCGACTCGCCATTCTGGATCTCTCGCCGGCAGGTCATCAGCCGATGCTGTCGGTCGATGAGCGGTACGTGCTCACGTACAACGGCGAGATCTACAACTGGCGCGAGCTCCGCAAGCAGCTCGAACGGCAGGGCGCGCGCTTCCGCTCGCAGACGGACTCCGAGGTGATTCTCGAGGCCTGGCGGGTGTGGGGCCCCAAATGCGTCGAAAAGTTCAACGGCATGTTCGCCTTTGCGCTCTACGATGTGCAGGACGGCACCGTCTTCCTTGCCCGCGATCGCTTTGGCGTGAAGCCGCTGTACTACGCCTGGCGTGGCGACACGCTGCTCTTCGGCTCGGAGATCAAGTCGCTGCTGCAGCATCCGGCGATGCGCGTGACCGTGAACACGGCCGCCCTCGGCGAGTACTTCACCTTCCAGAACGTCTTCAGCGATCAGACGCTGTTCGACGGCGTCCATCTGCTGCCGCGTGCGCACAGCGCGACGCTGCAGCTCGGCGACCGGTCCTCGTTCAAGGTCCGGCGCTGGTGGGACTACGAATTCAAGCACGAAACCGGCGTCAGTGCGCCGGAGTATGTCGAGGAGCTCGACCGGCTCTTTCGTCAGGCGGTGACGCGGCAGATCGGCGCCGACGTCGAGATTGGCACGTATCTGAGCGGTGGCATCGACTCGGGCGCCATTACCTGCGTCACCGCGAGCCGCCTGCCGAATGTGAAGAGCTTCACCGCCGGTTTCGACGTGTCGTCGGCCTCCGGCATCGAGCAGGGCTTCGACGAGCGCGCCAAGGCCGAGATGCTCTCCAATGCGTTTCGCACCGAGCACTATCAGGTCGTGCTCAAGGCCGGCGACATGGAGCGCATTCTCCCCGAGCTGGTCTGGCACCTCGAAGATCTGCGCGTGGGCCAGAGCTATCCCAACTACTATGTGTCGCGCCTCGCCTCCCGCTTCGTGAAGGTGGTGCTTGCCGGGACCGGCGGTGACGAGATCTTCGCCGGCTACCCGTGGCGCTACTATCGCGCGGTGAAGAATGACGATGCGGCACAGTATCTCGACAAGTACTACGCGTACTGGCAGCGCCTCGTGCCGGATCATCTGCGGAGCAGCTTCTTCCGCCCCGTGCTGCAGCAGGCGCTGCAGCAGCATCCGCCCGAGGCGGCGTTCCGCAATGTCCTTCGTCGTCGCTCGTTCCTCACCATGGGGCCCGACGACTATGTCAATCACTCGCTCTACTTCGAGCTGTCGACGTTCCTCCCCGGGCTGCTGCTCGTGGAGGACAAGCTGTCGATGGCGCACGGGCTCGAAACGCGTGTGCCCTTCCTCGACAATGATCTGGTGGACTTTGCGCTGCGCGTGCCGGTCAAGTTCAAGCTCAAGCACGTCGATTCGATCGTCCGCTTCGACGAGAACACGCCGGGCGCGAAGGCCGACAAGTACTTCAATGAAACGGGTGATGGCAAGCTGATTCTGCGACAGGCGTTCTCCCGGTACATGCCGGCCGAGTACGCCAAGGGCAAGAAGCAGGGCTTCTCGGCGCCCGATGGCAGTTGGTTCCGCGGACGCAGCATCGACTATATCCGCGCGTTGCTCGCCCGTCGCGACACCCGGCTCTACGACTTTCTCGAGCCGGCCGGCGTGCAGACCCTGCTCGATGAACATGTCTCGGGGCGTGTGAATCACCGCCTCGTCATCTGGTCGCTCCTCTGCTTCGAGTGGTGGCTGCGCCGATTCCGTGATGCGGAGTCGGTGGCACTCGCCGCCTGACCCTCCCATGCCTCTGACGAATCGCTACCGCGTGGTGCACCTGTGCACCGACGATCGCGTCGATCGACGCATTCTCGACGGCGCCCGCCTGCTCACCGAAGCCGGCTGGCCCACGCTGGTCATCGCGGCGGCCCCGCCGGGTGACCTCGCCGACGAGACGAGCTATCCCGATGTCCCCATCTTCCGCTTGATGGGGTCGTGGGTGCCGGCGGACCGACTCCCCGAGGAGCCAAGCGATCCGCAGCTGGCCGCCGTGCAGGCGGCCGGCCGCACGTTCAATCAGCATCAGCGACTGCTGGCCGCGGCGCTCGCCTTCCCGTGCGAAGTGATCATCGCGAACGATCTACCGCAGCTCCCCGCCGGGATTCTCGCCGCGCGCGCTCACGGTGCGGCGCTCATCTACGATGCGCATGAGTTCTATCCGTCGCAGCCCTTCACGAAGGGCGCGTCGGCGGCACTCGAGGAGCTCGAGCGGTCGCTCATCGGGCACGCCGATGTGATCGTCACGGTGAACGACAGCATCGCCGACCTGATGGCGATGAAGTACAAGTGTCAGCGCCCGGTCACCGTGCTGAACTGTCCGAGCACGCGGCATCGCGGGGCAGTGTCTCGTGAGGAGAGCCCGCTGCGCGCCTTCGTGGGCGCCACACCGCAGCAGCGGGTGTTGCTCTATCAGGGCAACCTCGCCGGGAGCCGCAATCTCGAGGAACTGGTCGACGGCATGGCGCGCGTCACGAATCCCGATGTGGTCCTGGCCTTCATGGGCAAGGGCTCGGCGGTGGGTGACGCACTCAAGGCACGGGCGCAAGCGCTTGGCCTGCTCGGCTCGCGGGTGCACTTCATTCCCGAGAAGTCGGCGGCGGAGCTGCTGGCGTGGACGGTGGGAGCCGACGCCGGGATCATTCCGTATCCGCACTCGGACATGAACACCTGGCTCGTCTCGCCGAATAAGCTGTACGAGTTCCTGGCGGTCGGATTGCCGATCCTCGCATCGCACGGCCCGGAACTGCGTCGCTTCGTTGGTGACCTCGGGGTCGGGATCAACGCGCATCTCGCCACGCCGCAGGACTTCGCCGAAGCGATCGATGCCTTCTTCGCCAACTCGATCGACGGGTTCCGCGAACGGGCGGCCGCCGTGTCGTCGCGCTTTACCTGGGAGCACGAAGGCCGGCAGTGGCTGGGTCTTGTCGAGCGGGCCGTCCACGCGCGCAGCACCCGGACACTCCGGAGGGTCGCCTGATGTCCACTCCATCCGTCCGTCTGGCAATCGATGCGCCCCCGGGGCTGCATGTCGGGCAGGAGCTCACCGCGCTGATGCTCGCGCTCGAGGCGCACCGGCAGCAGCCCGGCAGCGTGATCCCGCTGCTGCCGCCGAGTGCGAGCGTGGCCTATCTCGAAGAAGCGGACAAGGTGCGGGTGCGCCAGCTCTATACGGAGCGGCAGGCGCGTCTTGCCGAATGGGCCCAGCCCTCGACGGCACCCATCAATGCCACGCTGCTGCGCTTTCTGGGCGCGCAGCTGCGCAGCTATCCGGCGTCGCAGGCGCGACGCTTTGCCCACCAGTTGGGGATCGCGGCGCTGACCGACACGGCGTGTGATGCGGCAACGCTCACGCGCGGCCGCGCCCATGACGCGCTGCTGGCCGGGTCGGCATGGCAGACCGCGCTGCTGCAGAGCGCTGGGCTGACCAACGTACGCGAGTGGCACGCGGGTGTGGATGTCTCGCACTTCAAGCCGCGCCCCCATACCGCGCTCGCGCCGGGACGCTTCGTCATCTGGTCGTGTGCGCGCCTCGACTGGCGCAAAGGTCAGGACCTGGTGCTCGCCGCCTTCAAGGCCTTCCGCGCGCGTCATCCGGACGCGTTGCTGGTGACCGCGTGGCAGCACCCGATTCCCGAGATGGCGACGCCGTTCCGCGGCCTCACCACCGATCGTGAGTTACCCGATCTGCGTGGCGGATTGTGGCAGATCGTGCCGTGGCTCGAAGCCCAGGGCATCCCGGCCGACAGCGTGGTCGATGTCGGTCTGATTGCCAACTCCCAGATGCCGACGCTGTTGAGTGGCGTCGATGTCGCCGTCTTCGCGAGCCGCGCCGAGGCGGAGCCTTCGCGCGCGCTGCTGGAATGCCATGCGTCGGCCGTGCCGGCCATCGTGGCGGCCAATACCGGTCAAACCGATATGGCGCGGCCCGAGTGGTGTCTTCCACTCGCCGCCGATCGCCCACTGACCGGTGCGCCAGCGACGCTGCGCGGCACCGAGGGCTGGGGCGAAGTGGCCGTGGATGATCTGGTCGAGGCGCTGGAACAGGTCTATCAGGACCGCGCGGCCGCTCGGTCGCGCGCACTGGCGGCGTCGCGCGAGATGGTGCGACGCGGCTGGAATCCGCAGGTTCGTGCGCTGCTCCGCCTCGCTGCCGAGGCGACTTCTTCTCTCCGCCGGTCGGCCTAACGGCCACTGACACCCCGAGCTATGTCCAATTCGATCGTGATGCCGATTCCGAGTGCCCAGGTTGATGCGCAGGGAACGCCGCGCTTCCAGATTCCCGTGGCCGGTGACCACCCGCAGCGCGCGACCATCGAGGCGCTGGAAGCCGACGGCGGCGTGCAGGCTGAAACGCGCGTCTTTCTCGATGCGCAGCTGGAAACCGGCGATGCGCTGCTCGATCTCGATCCGGGGATCGGCGTGGTGGCCCTCAGCGCGGCCACCGCGCCGAACGGATCACCGGCGGTGTTTGTCGCGGGGCTCGATCTCGACACCGTGCAGTTGCTGCAGGACGCCGCCGCGGACGCTGGCGGTTGGGTCGAAGACATCGATGTGCAGGATCCGGCGGAGCTGTGCGCGTCGATCGACGCGCGTCTCGAATCGGACGGCCGCGTCTTCGTGCACAGCAGCGCGGCGCAGGTCATCTGGTGTACGACCGGCTTGCGCCCGCTGATCGACGCGGGCCGCGTGGTGGCGATCTGCGTCAGCGATGCCGCCGCCGACAGCGTGTGGGCCGAGACGGCCGCGTTGCTCGCCGCCTGCGGCTTCGTGCCGCATGCGCTCGCCGAGCAGGACGGCGAGGTCGTGCTGCTGCCGGTCACCGGTCAGCCGATGAGCACGGTGATTGCGGTGGCGATGGCGTCTGACGCCACGGCGACGGCAACCGCCGCGGCGCCGGCGGCGAATGCGGCGGTTGGCGTGATCGCGTCGGCGACGGCGTGGAACGCGGTGCGCGACGGCTTTTCGTTCATTGCCCCGCACAGCCGCACCGGCTACGGCGTGGCGGCCTCGCACCTGCTGCGCGCGCTGCAGCAGCGGCAGATCCCCGTGACGTTCTTCCCGCTCGGCCCCGTCGATGCCACCCTGCTCGACAATCCACGCCTGCGCGAGGCGCTCGTGCGTCAGGAGGCGTATCGCCCCGACGTGCCCAGCGTGCGGTTGTCGCAGCAGTTCGATCTGGCGCTCCATGTCGGCCGTGGTCCGCAGGTGGGCTTCACCATCTTCGAACTCGATACCTTCACGCCGCGCGAACGGCACCATCTGGAGCAGCAGGACGCGATCATCACCTGCTCGCAGTGGGGGCGCGAGGTGATTCGCGCCAATGGCATCAGCGTGCCCGTGCACGTCGTGCCCCTGGGCGTGGATCGTGCCATCTTCCATGAGGGCGTCGCCCCGGCAGCGCGCAGCCAGGACACTGTGTTCCTGCAGGTCGGCAAGCTGGAGCCGCGCAAGGGGCAGCTCGAGCTGCTGCGCGCGTTCGAGGCCGCCTTCACGCCGCAGGATGCCGTGCGCCTGGTGCTCGTCTGCGGGAATCCGTTCGTGAGCAAGGCCGATCTCGATGTGATGCTGATGCCGTTCCGGCGGTCGCCGATGGCATCGCGCATCACGCTGATCACCCAGGAGCTGCCAACGCAGCGCGAGGTCGCGACGCAGATGGCCGCCGCGGACTGCGGTGTCTTTGCGGTGCGCGCCGAGGGGTGGAACCTCGAGGCGCTCGAACTGCTGTCGATGGGCAAGCAGGTCATCGCCACGAACTACTCGGCGCACACGGAGTTCCTCACGGCGGCGAACGCGCGGCTGATCGACGTGGATGGGCTGGAGCCGGCGCATCAGGGGCGCGTCATGGGCCAGTGGGCCGCGTGGGGCGCGCGACAGCACGAGCAGCTGGTCCAACATCTCCGTGACGTGCATACGGCGCGTCAGGTGGGCACGCTCGTGCGCAATGAGGCCGGCATTGCCACGGCCATGCAGTTCAGCTGGGAGCATGCGGCCGATGCGCTGCTCACGGCGCTGAGCGCCATCGCCTGAGCATCACGGTCGGCATGTCCACATCGGCGCCCCTGCGCATTGGCATTCTGACCCACAACGGGCTGCATCATACGCAGCGGTGTCTGGATTCCCTGCGCGCGCATACCACCGCGCCGTGGGAAGCGTATGTGGTGGACAACGCGTCGAGCGACGCCACGCCGGCCTGGCTGGCGGCGCTCGACGATCCCCGCATTCACGTGGAGCTGCGGTCCGATAATCTCGGGGTGAGCGGCGGCCGGAATCATCTCTTCCATCAGCTCACGCCGCAGCTGGGTGATCAGGATCTGCTCGTCTTCCTCGACAACGACATCGAGGTGGGGCCGGGCTGGGAAACACCCTTCCTCGAGGCATTTGCGCAGCAGCCGCGCCTCGGCGTGGCCGGGCATTGGGCGTTCTCCATGCGTGTGCATGAGAGCTGGCGCGACATTCTGGCGGAGCACACGAACGCCTCGGCGCCGTGCGACACGGTGCAGGGGTGCTGCTTCTGGGTGCGCGGGGCCACCGCGCGCGCCGTGGGCACCTTCGACGAGTCGCTCGGGCGCTTCTGGCACGAAGACGACGACTACTGCATCCGCGCCCTGCACGCCGGGTGGGATGTGCAGCGCGTGCGGAGCCCCAAGCTGTGGCACCACGAACATGGCTCCGGCGTCGCGTTGCGTCCGGAGCGAGTGGCGGGATCGCTGGCCAATCAGCAGATGCTGGCGGCCAAGTGGCGGGCCATGGGTGCGCTCGACGCGCAGGGGGTGCCGCTCCGTCCGGTGCCAGAGCCGCTCGGACCGTTGCGGCAGGCGTTGGCTGCAGCGCTGGGGCGTTCCGGCCCGCTGTTGCGCACCGAGCTGCACAGCGCGCTGCACGATCTCGCGCGTCTGATGCATGCGTCGCTCTCCGATGACGAAGCCGGACTGGCCGGTACGCCGGCCGTGCAGTGGCTGCTGCAGCAGACGGCAGCGGAAGCGCAGGGGAATGGCGATCAGGAGACCTACGGGCGCGCGACGGGTGCGCTGGCGCGGCTGGATGCGCTGCGGCGCGCGCGTCGGGCCACGTGTGCCTTGCCGAGTGACGAAGGGCGTGGCGCGCTGGCGTTCAGCAGCGTCTGTCAGCCGCGCGCGTGGGATGATGCGCGGTGGGCCGCGTCCGCGGCGCGCGTGCTGCATGAAGGACACGGCACCGACTACTACGCGCGCCATGAGGTCGCGTGGCGCGATGGGCAGCTCGCCTACGCGCTGAGTACCGCTGGCGTGCTGCGCCCCGCCACGCGTGCGTTCGCGCTGGGGCACGCAAGCGAACCGCTGCTGGTCGCGCTCTCGCACCAGGTGGGTACGCTGGTCGTCGCCGATCGTGAGCGTCCGACCACTGAGCAGATGGCGCAGGCGGTCGGGCGTCCGTGGGGGAGTGCGACGACCCACACCACGGTGTGGTCGCCGTCGGTCGCGACGGGTGAGGCGCCATACGATCTGGTCGTGTGCCCGAATCTTGCGCGCTACGCCACGGCGACGGATACGCTGCGGCTCATCGGACAGCTGGCCGCGCGGCTCGCCCCCGGGGGCATGCTCGCCGTGGCGACGTCGGTGCAGATCGGCGGTGGCGCGCATGCCCTGTGGCTGCCGGCGTCCACATTCGGTGATGACGCGCGTCTGGCCGATGCTGGGGTGCGGCGCATCGGTCGCTTCGATGACGGTGTGAGTGATGGGGTGCTGCTGGCCACCCTCCCCGAGCAGGCGCCGGCGCACTGGCGCCCGCGGTTGGCCCGTCGTGTGGGCGGCAGCACGGTCACCGTGGCCACCCTGGTCGCACGGCGCCGCTGATCAGGGCGCGGCGAGAGCGGTGCGCAGGTGGCGCAGCACGCTCGCCCAGTCGTTCCAGCCGTCGGGGCGGATCAGCGTCATCGAGGGGTACCAGGATGACGTCGCGCCAGCGGTCCCCCAGCGCCAATCGGGGATGTGCTGCAGGAGGACCCAGGTGCGGACCCCCATGGCGCCCGCCAGGTGTGCAATGCCGGTATCGGTCGTGACGAGGCCATCCAGAGAAGCCAATACCGACGCACTATCAAGCCATGAATAGGACTCTGAAACAAAACTGACGAAGTCTGGAGCGGATGCGCGCGCCGAACCGACCTGCAGGCCGATCCATTCGACGTCGGCGATCTCCCCCAGCTGCGGGAGGAGCGCCGCGTCCAGATCGCGCGTGGCGCGGCCCACAAAGGCCGGGTTGCCGGCCCACACCAGCCCCAGTCGTCGCGACGCGCGACGCGGGGGGAGGGGCGCGCCCGGCGCGCGCAGATAGGGTACCCGCGCCCCATCCACCGCCGTCCCCAGCCCGAGGCGGTGAGGGAGCGAGAGCATCGGCACGTGCCAGTCGGTCTCGGGGGGCGACGCATCGCGCGCGATCGCCTCGAGGCCATTGGCCTGCAGCAGCGTCACCGCATCGCGATGGCATTGCACGACCACCCGGCTCGGGCCCTGCTCGGCGAGGCGCGCGACGAAGCGCACAAACTGGAACTGGTCGCCGACGCCCTGCTCGGCGGTGACCAGAATGCTGCACCCGGCGAGTGGTTCACCGTGCCACGCCTTAGCCGCGGTCGCCGGTTCCGGGAGGGAGCGGGATTCAAACGCGGCCCACCCCGACGCATCGGCGCCGCCGCCTTTCAATAGAAGCGTGTAGGCGCGCTGCAGCTGCGTGGGGCTGTGGTTCGGGCGCAGCCGCTCGGCCTCGTCGAGCCAGTGCAGGGCACCCGCGAGATCCCCGAGTTCGTGGCGGACCTGCGCGGCGGTGAGGCGGAATGCAGCCGTCGTGGCATCGCGCGCGAGGGCCGCCTCGCAGAGGGGCCAGGCCGCGGCCGGTTGACCCGCGGCCCGACGCGCCCCGGCCAGCACATTCATCACGGCCGGGTCCTGCGGCCGTTGGGCGCGAACGGCCTCGAGGCACTCGATCGCTTCCTGTGGGGCCCCCGCTTCGAGCAGGGCGGCGCCCAACTCGTAGCACTCGGCCACCGACACCTCGGCATCGCTCTGCACGAAGCCCGTGAGGGTGGCGCGGGCGTCGGGTACGCGCCCGCCCAGGCGCTGCGCGTTCGCCAGCGCGAGCGCCAGTGCGGCATCGTGTGGCGCCTGGGCCCGCGCCGCGGAGAAGGCGCGGATCGCCTCGGCGTACGCGCCTTGTTCGAGCGCGGCGAGGCCGGCCGTCAGGTGCTGGACGAGCGGGCTAGTCACAGCGCAGAGACGCGCATCGGGCACCGCGCGTAACGACTCGCGCCGAGGTCGTGATAGCGGGGCGCGTGGTGTGAGAAATCGGCCCGGAAAATGACCCGGCGCTCAAGTTCTGCGTCATTCCTCCGACACTGTACAGCGACCGCGATTCGATAGTCGGATCCGGACGAGGCACGGAAGCCTCAGCGTTCATATCACGGAGGATATTCAGTATGCGTATCAACACCAACGTCGGCGCCCTTGTCGCTTCCCGCAACGCGTTCGTCAACAACATGGCGACCGAGAACAGCATGCGGAAGCTCAGCTCGGGTCTGCGCATCAGCCGTGCGGCTGACGACGCGGCCGGTCTCTCCATCGCCAACAAGCTTCGCACGCAGAGCCGCTCGCTGACGCAGGCGGCCTCGAACGCCGAGCAGGGCAACGCGATGCTGCAGATCGCCGAAGGTGCCGCTCAGACGATCCAGAAGATCATCGAGCGTCAGAAGGAACTGCTCGTGCAGTCGGCGAGCGGCAGCAACGCCTCGGTGACGGGCACGATCGGCACCGAAATCACGACCCTGCAGAACGAAGCGACGCGCATCAAGGCGGACTCGAACTTCCAGGGCACGAACGTCTTCGCGAACCTCTCGTTCCAGGTCTCTGACAACTCGACCAACGGCTCGTTCTCGGTGGACGCGAGCTTCACGCTCACGTCGCTCTCGGGCTCGTCCTCGCTGGCGAACGCCGACACGGCGCTCGACACGGTCAACTCGGCCCTCGCGGCCATCGGTGCCGGCCAGAACCGTCTGGACTACACCGTGCAGAACCTGAAGTCGGCGGTCGTGAACGTGAAGGCGGCCGAGTCGACCATCCGTGACGTCGACATGGCGGAAGAAATGGCGACCTACACGAAGAACAGCATCCTTACGCAGGCCGCGCAGGCGATGCTCTCGCAGGCGAACCAGAGCAGCCAGAACGTTCTCTCGCTCCTCCGCTAAGCCTGACGGTAGGTAGCACGTGGTGATCGGCCCCGAGGTCGGCGATAACGCCGGCCTCGGGGTACCGCCTTAGTACGACTCGGGTGAGGTAACCCATGGCGTCGACAACAACTTCGACAACGACCAGCACCGGGCTGGGCGTCAGTGGTCTTTCCAGCGGGATTCAGTGGGGCGACATCGTCGACTCCACGATCAAGGCATACGAAGCCCGCATCCTGACACCGATCAACACTCGGCTCGATCAGGAGAAGGCCCAAAAAGAAGCGTGGACCACGCTGAATGGCTTGGTCGATACCTTGAACACGGCCGCGCGGGCCCTCCGCACGACCGGTTTTGGCGGTTATACGGCCACCGTGCCGGCGAGCCCGACGACGTCGCGCACGCTGCTGAACGCCGCCGCCTCGACCACGGCCACGCCGGGCCAGTACCGCGTGGAAGTGTTGCAGCTGGCCGATACGGCCAAGATCAGTGGCGGCGTGACCGCCGACACGGCCGCTGCCCGCGGCCTCACCGGTGACTTCACGGTCAACGGCAAAACGATTTCGATCGTCGCGAGTGATTCGCTGAGCGCGATCCGCGACAAGATCAACAGCGCCGGCGCCGGGGTGACCGCCTCGGTGGTGAGCGATGGCGGCACCGCGGGGCACCTGGTGCTCACGGCCAATGCCGCCGGCTCGTCCGGTCTTGCGATTACCGATGGTACCGGTGGCGCCGCGCGGGAGCTCGGGTTCCTCGACAGTCGGTCGAAGCCCATCTCCTCGGCAGTGCAGGCGGCCGCCATCGCCATGGGGCTGAATGTCAGTCCGCCCCCGGCGAGCATCCGCATCGGGAGTCAGCTCATTACGGTGGACCTGGCCACCATGTCCATCTCCGCCATCGCGGCCCGCATCAATGCGGCCGGTGGCTCGGCGTCGGTGCAGTCCGAAGCCTACGGTGACGAGACGCGCTTCCGGCTCGTGGTCGATGGCAACGTGGCGGCCGATCCGAACGACGCCAACTCGCAGGCCGTCATCGATGCGCTGGGCATGGCGGCCGGCAGCACGGGCGACGTGCGCCAGACCGTGTCCACGGCGGCGTATACCGATGGCAGCAATGCGATCGCCACGGCGAGCACGGCGCTGGCCGGCATCAAGGTGGGCGGTGTCGCGTCCGGGCTCGCGGTCGGCGACGCGATCAACATCCGCGGGATGCGTGGTGATGGGACCGCCGTCACGATCGGCCTCGTCGTGAAGAACGGCGACACGATGCAGACGCTGCTCGATCGCCTCAACGATGCGACCTCCGGCTTCGGCAGCGGCACGCGCCCGGCGACGGCGTCGATCGGCGCCGATGGCGCCATTCGCCTCACCGACAGCACCGGCGGGTCATCGCGCCTGTCGATGACGATGTCGATCACGCGCGCCGATGGCACCACCGGCTCGCTCGGGGCGAGCAGCGTCAGCGTGGCCGGTCGCGCGCGGCAGCTGCAGACCGGCCAGGATGCCATCGTCAATGTCGATGGTACCACGTACACCCGTACGACGAACACCATCACCGACGCCATCAGCGGGGTGACGCTGTCGCTGGTGAGCAGCGAACCGGGCACCACGGTGGACGTGACGGTGGGGCGCGATACCGACGGTGCGGCCAAGGCCGTGCAGACGTTCGTGGACGCCTACAATGCGGTACGGAAGTTCTACGATGAGCAGGGGCAGACCGATGCGGTGCTGTACGCCAACAGCGGCCTGCGCCGCGTGGTGAGCAGCTTCACGGACGCCCTGCGGACCAACGTCTCGTCGAACACCACATACAGCTACGCCACGCTCGCCGGCGTGACGCTCGACCGGTTCGGTCGGCTCTCGCTCGACAGCAGCAAGTTCAAGACGGCGCTCAACGGCAAGCCGGACGAAATCACGGCGCTCTTCGGCTTCTCGGGCATTGGCGGTGCGTTCGTGACGGCCACCGACAAGGCGCAGCAGTACGGGGTGGGCGCGATCAGCCAGTCGATCAACAACCTGACGCAGAACGCGGTGAAGCTGAATCAGCGGGCCGCCGAAGCGCAGAAGAAGCTCGACGCCAAGCGCGCGCTGCTGGTGGATCAGTACACCAAGATGGAAGAGGCGCTCTCGAAGCTGCAATCGCAGAGCAATTCTTTCCTCGGGAGCATCAAGGGACTTCAGGGCAACAACTGACGGCCGATACTCCACAGTGTGAGCGATTCGCTCGGTTTCTGATCCCTCAAGCCCCACGTCGGTATGTCATACGCCAGTCAGACTGCGAGCTATCGCGAGATGGAGATCCACGCCGCCTCGCCCGAGAAGCTCCTGGTGATCGTCTTCGAGCAGCTGGTCGTGCAGCTGGACCGGGCGCGCATCGCGATGGAACGCAAGGACATCGAGTTGCGGGTGGTCTCGCTCCGCAAGGCCCGCAATCTCGTGACGGAGCTGTTGACCACGCTCGACTTCGAGAAGGGCGGGGCGCTCGCCGACCAGCTGTCCGACATCTACGTCTACATGCTCTACGAGCTCGTGGACATCGGGACGCGCGGTGATCTGCGGGTGATGGGCAAGCTGGTGAACATCGCGAAGGAGCTGCGCGACGGCTTTGTCGGCGCTGCGGCCCAGATGGCCACCGCCAAACTCAAGACCGCCTGAGTGCGTCCCCCATGCTTTCCTCACCTCCTCCGAGCCTGACGCGATCGGCGGCCCGACGGGCCGCCGCCCAGCAGGTGCTGTCGGTCTGCGCGGGAGTGGACGCCGTCACCGCCGAGGCCCACGCGGCGCTCGGGTTCGATGACGACCGCCTGTTTGCGCTCCTCGAGACGCGCGACCAGATGCTGCAGGACCTGGCCGAACATCTGGCCGTGTTGCAGTACACCAAGCCGACCGCCGACAACCCGCTTCTGGCCGCCACGGAGCGCGCGGTGGATGACGCCGACGCGCTGATCGCGACCGTCTGCGAGGCGCTCGCGACCTCGCAGCGCGCCACGATGGAGTTGGCGGCGCGGGTGGCGCAGCGGGTGGACACGCTGCGGGATGCGCTGGCCAACGCGCAGCGCGCCTCGAACGCCGGATCGGCCTATGCGCTGGCCGGTCAGCCGCGGCTCGTTGACCTCCGTCGGTGATCCGATTCATGACGCCGCACGCCGCCTTCGACGCCATTCTCCGCGAGACCCTCGCGGAGGTGGAAGCCGCCGAGGCCATTGACGAGGCCGATGCCCGTCAGGCGCGCGACGCCGTGGAACAGCTCCGCCTGCGGGCGGCGCATCTGATTACGCGGGACCAGGGGGGCCCCTGGGCGACCGGGGCCGCCGTGCAGTTTGCCAAAGAAGGACCGTCGGGTGTGGAGCAGTCGACGGTGGATATCCGGTTTCCCGAGCTCGCGCAGGCGGTGCCACCGGACGAAGGACCAGCCGCCGGAGAGGGGCGTGCAGGGTCACTTCCGCGACAGGGACGTCGCAATCCAATTACTGGAAAGCGGGCCGGGTAAAGTTACTGCCCCAACCTGCCGATAGTCCCTCTGAGGAGGAGGAAACCCTATGAAGATCACCGGTAGCTATTTCGAAGCCCTGAAGCCCACGCCGAACAGCACCACCGGGGTGCAGCGTGCGCAGCAGGAAGTTCAGCAGCCCAGTGCGACCAAGCCGGCGAAGTCGGACTCTGTCCAGATCTCCGCGGAAGGCCGTCGCATGCAGGCCCAGCAGCGCGACGACAGCCTGGAGCCCGATCGTGTCGCCGAGCTGCGCAACAAGGTTCTGACCGGCGCCTACAACACCCTCGATGTGGTGGATCAGGTCGCCCGGCGCATTCTGACGCGTGGCGATCTGTAGTCACGCGCCTTCCCAATTGGTGCACTCAGGAGATCGGCGGTCATGAAGTTCCTCGTGGTGGACGATTCCGCGACGATGCGTCGCATCGTCATCAACTCGCTCCAGCGCATCGGATTCAACGATACGGTGGAGGCGGGCGACGGCCAGGAGGCCCTCGCCAAGTTCGACCCGTCGATCAAGTTCGTCATTACGGACTGGAACATGCCGAACATGAGCGGCACCGAGTTCACCAAGGTGCTCCGCTCGCGTGACGACGGGCGGCACGTCCCCATTCTCATGGTGACGGCGCGCTCGGTGAAGGAAGACATCCTCACGGCGATGGAAGCCGGTGTCAACAATTACATTGTCAAGCCGTTCACGCCCCAGGTGCTCAAGGAAAAGATTGATGCGCTCCTGCCGGCGGCGGCGGCCTGAGGATTTGCCCAATGACCAGTTCCCGTGCCCACGAAGTCCTCTATGAGTCCGAGGCGGCGCTCCGTCTCGTCGACCAGGAGTTGACTGGGCTGCACGACGTCCGTGACGTGACGCCGCCGGCCCCCACGATTTCGCTCGCTGAATTGCCCAATATCCTCGAACAGGCCAACGCGCAGATCCTGAATGTGCTGGCCCGCCTGCGCGAGAGCCGTGCGGCCCTCCAGACCACGGCCCTCGAAAAGCTCGCGACGACGCACGAAAAGATCCGCGAAGTCACGTCGGCGACCGAAGACGCGGCGATCAACATCATGGACGCCTGCGATCGCGCCACCCAGATGGTCGATGAACTCGACACTATCGACGCGGCTGATACGCCGGATCGGGACAAGGCGACGGCCATCCGCGGCAACCTCCGCGACGAGCTGTTCCTCATGATGGGCGCGCTGCAGTTCCAGGACATCACGTCGCAGCAGCTGGCGCACGCCTCGTCGGTGCTGGTCGAAATGGAGCAGCGCCTGCTCGATGTGGCGCGTCTCTTCGATCACAACGTCGATGCCGACATCGTCCTCGGCAAGACCGATGTGCCCGATGCGCAGACGTACGATCCGAACGCCACGATTCGCGATGCCGAAGGGCGTCAGGCGCTCGCCGATCAGATCTTCACGACGGTCAAGGCACCTGCGGCCTGAGGTCCCCCCGGCCTCCCCGCTGGTGCTGCTGACGGCCCGCACATCCCGTGCGGGCCGTCTGCGTTTCCTCTCGTCAGCGGGCGTGAAATCACGGTAAACCTGCCTCCGGGTGCAGCCGATACTCCCCACTGTGCAGGAGCGCCGGAGTCGGTGCTCCGTGTTGGCCATTCTGCTGGACTGCCCGTGTCTCCACTGACTCTTGATGATGCCGCCACGCTGCTCATGCAGCTGGAGGCCACTGACACCGCCGATCTCGCCACGCTGCGTGATGCGCTGACCGATCTGGCGTTCGAGAACCGCGTCCCGCTGGCCGCGCAACCGTTCGTGGCGCGCGCGGCACGCGTCCTGGGTACCATCGTCAAGGGCACCGTGCCGGATGCATCGGCCGCGATGGCCGAAGTGGGCACGGCGCTCGAGGCGGCGATGAAAGCCTGCGAGCAGGCGCCGCGCGCCACGGTCGCGGTGGCCGAAGTCGCGACGATGACCGTCGATGCCACGAACGCCGGCGCAATCGTCGATACGCCGACCGTGGATGTCCACGTCGATGCCTTCGTCGACGTGAGCGTGGACGTCTCGGTGGATGCCACCGCCAAGCCGCGTCGCCGGACGCCGGGTCGCGGCACGCCCGCGATCGCGGCACCGGCCATCGCGGAGCCGACGCCGGAGCCCGCCCGCGCCACCTCCAAGGCGCATGATACCGGCTCCGATCGTCTCCCCGACGATGCCGATCGCGACTTGCTCCCGGACTTCATCACCGAGAGCAATGAATGCGTGACGAACTCCGAAGCCGCGCTGCTCCAGCTCGAAGCCAATCCGAGCGACGAAGAAGCGATCAACACGGTCTTCCGCGCCTTCCACACCGTCAAGGGTACGTCGGCGTTCCTGGGGCTTTCGCGGATCGCCGCGTTCGCGCACGAAGCGGAGTCGCTGCTGAGCCGCGTTCGCGACAAGGAGATCGCCTATACGCGGGGCTGCGCGGATCTGTCGCTTCGCTCGGCCGACATGCTCAAGGAGCTCCTGGTGTCGGTGGAGCAGGCGCTCGCCGGCGACGGCCGCCTGCCGCTCCCGCAGGGCTATCACGAGCTGCTCGATGCGCTCGCCGGCTATGATCCCGCCCGGGATGCCAACGGCGTGGCGCTCGCGACGCCGACGAAGGACAGCGACGACATCTTCCCCGCCGTGTCGCCGACAGCGACGTCGGCCCCGGCCAGCGCCGAGCCCACGACCACGACTAAGTCGAAGGGCGTCTCGGACGACGCGACCATTCGCGTGCGCACCGATCGCCTCGATCGCCTCATCGACATGGTCGGGGAGCTCGTCATCGCGCAGTCGATGATTGCGGGCGACGAGACGTTCGGCACCGGCAAGCAGCACGACCTGCTGCGCAAGGTGACGCACGCCGGCAAGATCGTCCGCGAGCTGCAGGACCTGAGCATGTCGATGCGCATGGTCCCGCTCCGCCCGACCTTCCAGAAGCTCGCGCGCGTCGTGCGCGATACGGCGGCCAAGGCCGGCAAGCAGGTGCAGTTCATCACCGAGGGCGATGACGTCGAAATCGATCGCAACATGGTGGACCGCCTCGGCGATCCGCTGGTGCACATGGTGCGCAACGCGGTCGATCACGGGGTCGAGGCGCCCGACAAGCGCCAGGCGGCCGGCAAGCCTGGCGTCGGTATCGTGCGCCTGCATGCCTACCATGCGTCGGGCAACGTCGTCGTCGAACTCAAGGACGACGGCAACGGCCTGCATCGCGACAAGATCGCCAAGAAGGCGATCGAGAAGGGGCTGATCGAGAGCGACAAGGGCCTGAGCGACAGCGAGGTGTTCAACCTCATCTTCGCCCCCGGCTTCTCGACCGCCGAGAAGGTGACCGACATCTCCGGCCGCGGCGTCGGCATGGATGTGGTGCGCCGGAATCTCGAGGCCATTCGCGGCCGCTGCGACATCAGCTCGACGCCGGGACAGGGGACGACGTTTGCGATCCGCCTGCCGCTCACGCTCGCCGTCACCGACGGCATGCTGGTGCGGGTCGGCGACGAGCGGTTCATCGTGCCGCTGACGCACATCCACATGAGCTTCCGCCCTGAGCCTGAGATGCTGTCGACGGTGGTGGGCAAGGGCGAGATGGTGCTGCTGCGCGGCGAGCTGATGCCGGTGATTCGCCTGCACCGCCTCTTCGACGTCCCCAATGCCATCGAGAACCCGCTCGATGCCCTGCTGATGATCGTGGGCGACGGATCGCGCCGGACGGCGCTGCTGGTCGACGATCTCCTGGGGCAGCAGCAGGTGGTGGCCAAGGCGCTCGGCGATGGGCTCGGCAAGGTGGCCGGGGTCAGCGGCGGGGCGATCCTCGGCGACGGCCGCGTGGGCCTGATCCTCGATGTCAACGAGACGGTGGCGCTCGTGCAGACGACCGATACTGTCACACTCCCGGCGCGCGCCGCGTAACGCGGCGCCTGCCGGAGTGAAGCTCCGCTTCATCCCGGCCGATACCACTCAGGGACGGGCGTCGTCGCCCGACATTTACCTCATTTCCATTTGAGCGAGCCATGAGCACGCACACCGACAGCGCCACGATCACCCAGTCCCGCGCGGGCAAGTACCTGACGTTCTTCCTCGCGGGCGAGGAATACGGTCTCGAGATCCTCAAGGTCAGCGAGATCATCGGCATGCAGCCGATCACGCGCGTCCCCCGCATGCCGGAGGCGGTGCGCGGTGTGATCAACCTGCGCGGCAAGGTCATTCCGATCACCGACCTGCGCTGCAAGTTCGGCATGAGCGCCGAAGACACCGAAGACACGTGCATCATCGTGGTGCAGATGCAGGGGATCCAGACGGGTATCGTCGTGGATCGGGTGAGCGAGGTGGTGGCGATCGGCGACAGCGATATCGAGGATGCGCCGACCTTCGGTGCCGGCGTGCACACGGAGTTCCTGCTCGGCATCGGCAAGGCCGGCGGTCGCGTGAAGCTGCTGCTCGACATCGACAAGGTGTTGGCCACGGCAGAAATCGCCGCCCTCGAGGCTGCGCGCGGCGCGGCCGACTGAGTCGATTCCTCTTTCGCGGGACCGTTCCATGACCGCGCCACACGCCTCCGCCCTGTTCGCGGAGTGTGAGCTCACGGCCGCGCAGTTCGCGCGCATCACGCGCCTGCTGCACGATCACGCCGGTATCCGCATGCGCGAAGGGAAGGAGGGGCTCGTCCGGGCCCGCCTGACCAAGCGCCTGCGGAAGCTCGGGCTCCCCGACTTCGATGCCTACCTCTCCTTCGTGGAGCAGGAGCCGTCGAAGAAGGAGTTCGCCGAGATGATCGATGCGCTCACGACGAACAAGACCAGCTTTCTGCGTGAGGCGTCGCACTTTGACTTCCTGCGCGACAGCGTCTTTCCGACGCTGACCGGACCGGTCCGCATCTGGAGTGCCGGCTGTTCCTCCGGCGAGGAACCGTACACGCTGGCGATGCTCGCGAACGAAGGGTTCAGCGACATCGGCAAGCGCGACGTGCGGATCCTGGCCACCGACATCAGTCATCGGGTGCTGGCGACGGCCAAGGCCGCCGTGTATCCCGCCGAGCACATGGCGGATGTCCCGAATGCCTGGCTGAGCAAGTATTGGGTGAAGAAAGCCGACGCTGGCGGTCGCCCGGCCTATGAGGCGAATCAGTCGCTCCGGCGTCTGGTGCATTTCGCCAAGTTGAATCTGATGGAGCAATGGCCCATGAAGGGGCCGTTCGACGCCATCCTCTGTCGCAATGTCATGATCTATTTCGACAAAGCCACGCAGCAGCAGTTGGTCGAGCGCTACTGGGCGCTCCTGCGGCCTGGTGGCCATCTGTTCGTGGGGCATTCCGAGAGCCTCACGGGATTGAATCACAAGTTCCGGTATGTCATGCCGGCCGTCTACGTGAAGTAGCATGGGAACCACCGTCTCTTCTCGCGCCTCGGAGCGCGTCGTCGGTGTGGCGGATCTCAAGGTCTCGAACGTGGCCGGTGAGCGGCTGATCACGTACGCGCTGGGCAGCTGCCTCGGGATCGTGGTGCACGATCCCGTGGCGGGCGTGGCCGGGCTGCTGCATGTGATGCTGCCGACGGGCACGATCGATCCGCAGAAGATGGCCGACAAACCGGCCATGTTCGTGGACAGCGGCGTTCCGCTCCTGTTCAAGGAGTGCTACAAGCTGGGCGCCAAGAAGGAACGCATGCAGGTGAAGGTGGCGGGCGGCGCCCACCAGGGCGCGCGTGAGGAGGACGACCGCTTCCAGATCGGCAAGCGCAACATGATCGCCCTGCGCAAGCTGCTCTGGAAGAACAACGTGCTCGTGCATGCGCACGACACGGGGGGCGTGCAAACGTCGCGCACCATGTGGGTGGACGTCGCCAGTGGCGAGGTCACGCTCAAGATCAACGGCACTGAAAGCAAGCTCTGAGAGCGACCTATGGCATTCAACGTACTCGTGGTCGACGACAGTGCCGTCATGCGGCAGATGGTCGTGCGGACCCTGCGCATGAGCGGCGTGCCGCTCGGGCAGGTCCTCGAGGCCGGCAACGGCGAGGAGGGCCTTCACGTCCTGCAGGAGCAGTGGGTGGACCTGCTGCTGCTGGACATCAACATGCCGGTGATGAACGGCGAGGAGATGCTGCGTCGCGTGCGCGGCAATCCCGACACGGAGCAGTTGCCGGTCATCGTCGTCTCCACCGAAGGCAGCGAGACACGCCTGCAGAACCTGCAGGAACTCGGGGCCACCATCGTTCGCAAGCCGTTCGCGCCGGAGACCCTGCGCGACAATATCCTCCGCGTTACGGGAGTCACTGATGTCGAGTACTACGGTCCAGTCCCTGTCGCAGGCGACGACAGCGACTTTTGAGGAGCTGGCCATGCTGTTCCCCGAGACGGAGCTCTCGGCGGAGCAGGCGGCCGCGCCCCTCGATGTCGCCGCGTCGGTGGAGTTCCGGGGTCCGATGACCGGGCGGCTCGTGCTGCGCGCATCGTCCGCGATTCTCCCCGAGGTGGCGAACAACATGCTGGGCGCCGATGACACGCGCCCGTCGGCGCTGCAGCGCGATGCGCTGGGCGAGCTGGCGAATGTCATCTGCGGACACGTGCTGCCCCTCATTGGTGGCGCGGATGCGGTGTTCAATCTGGCGGCGCCGAATCTCCACCTTGGCGGCGAGCTGCCGATGCGCGAGGACGATGCGCCGACGGCGTCGGTGCAGGTCGGCGTGGACCAGGGCCGCGCCGAAGCCACGCTTTTCATCTTCTAGTGAGCACGCTGTCGTGAGCACTCTTCTGTCCCCGGCTGGCCTTGGCACTGCCGCTCCGCTTCAGCGGACCGGTGTGATTCGCGTGCTGGTCGTGGACGATTCCGCCCTCGTGCGGCGCATCCTGTCGGAGGCGCTGCAGAAGCACGACGATATCGAGGTCGTGGGCACCGCCACCGACCCGTACGTCGCGCGCGAGCGCATTGTGCAGCTGCGCCCGGATGTGATCACGCTGGACATTGAAATGCCGCGCATGGACGGGCTCAGCTTCCTGTCCAAGTTGATGAAGCATTTCCCGATCCCGGTGGTGATCTGCAGCTCGCTCACCCCCAAGCACAGCGAGACGGCGCTCCGCGCGCTCTCGCTGGGCGCGGTGGACGTGGTGGCGAAGCCCGGCGCCTCAATGGCCACGCCCGACGTGACCGAGGACCTGGTGCGCGCCGTGCGCGCCGCCTCGCACGCGCGCGTAGCCAAGCGGGTCGATCTCCCCGATACGCCGGCCATGGTGAAGGGGCCGGCCATCGCCACGTTCGACGCGACCAACAAGCTGATCGCGCTGGGCGCCTCCACCGGCGGCACGCAGGCCCTCGAAAAGGTGCTGCGCGGCTTCCCGGTCGACGCGCCGGGCACCGTGATCGTGCAGCACATGCCGGAGCACTTCACGAAGAGCTTCGCCGATCGCCTGAACCAGGTGTGCGCCATTCGCGTGCAGGAAGCGCAGGACGGCGACTACGTCGTCCCCGGCCTCGCTCTCGTGGCGCCTGGCGGCAAGCACATGCTCCTGCAGGCGAGCGGCGCGCGCTGGGTGGTCCGCATCAAGGACGGCCCGAAGGTGCATCACCAGCGCCCCGCGGTGGACGTGCTCTTCCAGAGCGTCGCCCGCAGCGCCGGTCGCAACGCTGTCGGGGCCATCCTCACCGGTATGGGTGCCGATGGGGCCAAGGGGCTGCTCGCCATGCGCGAAGCCGGCGCGTACACGGTGGCGCAGAACGAGGAAACGTGCGTCGTGTACGGCATGCCGCGCGAAGCGGTGAAGCTGGATGCCGCGGTGGACGTGTTGCCGCTGGACCGTGTGGCGGATGCGCTGTTGCGGCAGGTGGCGGCGAAGGGATAACGGCGAGACGCGTATACGAACAGCGTATACGTGATCGGATACGGACACCGTATACATGAGGCGCAGACGAGCAGCAGGCTCGGCTGCGCCTTCGCCGTTCCGTACCGCCGCCATTCCCGCTCACGTCTACGCGTGTCGTATACGCTGGTCGTATACGCGTCTCGTATACGCCCCGTAGATTCCTCCCCATGCGCCGTCTCGCCGCCCTCCTCGTGCTGCTGGCCGCCTGTCGCTCCGACGAGCGTACGCGCGCCATGCTCGCCGAGCGGGCTCAGCTGCAGCGGGAGATTGCCGGCTTCCGCGCGCTCGATACGGTGATGACGCGCGGCCTCCTGGCCGATTCGAACGCGATCGTGCTCAGCGTCAGCGACTCGGTGTTGCGCACGGTGTTGTCGGCGTCGCTGCCGATCGATGTGTCGCTCGCGGGGCAGGTGCAGGCGCAACTGACGGGGGTGACGCTCGCGTTTCGTGGCAACGTGGCGCGCGTGGTGATTCGCGGCACGGTGGTACGACAGACCTTTCCGCGCGCGGCGGCAAATCTCGAGCTGAGCGGGGCGCTCGAGCGCTTCCGGGTGGACAGCGCCGAGGCGCTGCACGCAAACATTCGGCTCGATGAAGCCACCCTCGCGTCGCCGCGCGGGGTGCCGTATGCGCTCGACGGGACCGCCATTGCCCTGCTGCAGATCGTGGTGGACCGCGCGCTGCCGCAGCTCAGTGCGGCGCTGCCGGAGCTGACGCTCCCGGTGCGGCTGGATCGGGCGCTCAACCTGCCGGGCTTCGGCCCGGAAGGGGCACTGACCGTGCAGCCGGCGCGGGCAGCGCTGTCCATGCGCGCGAGCCGCGTGCTCGCCTACCGCAATCGGCTCACGGTCGTGCTGCACGTGGAGCGCGGGCCGTTGCTCACGGTGATGCCATGAGCGCGCGCGGGCAGGCGGCCCCGTGAAGCGCCGGATCGCCCGCTGGGTCATCACGCTGGCCGTGACCGGCACGGTGCTGACGGCAGCGACCACCGCCGGCGTCATCTGGTGGTATCGCGCACCGGCGCTTTCCACCGATCCGCGGCAGCTCGAACAGGAGATCCTGCGGCTGCGCAGCGAACGTGATTCGCTGCAGGAGCACGTGGTGGGCATCGAACGCACGCGCGACCTCCTCGATCGGCGCCCGACGGGCGATGTGCTGCTCGCGCTGCCCACGCCCTTCGTGCAGGCGCTGGCACGCGACATCATGCGCGGCTGGTTCAGCGCGGTGGATGTCCATTTGCGCAACCTCACCGTGCAGAAGGCCGGCGACGTGAAAGCGTCGCTGCGCTTCTTTGGGCGCCGCAACGTGGGGCGCTACACGCTGCGGCTCTCCCTCGCCGATGTGCAGGGGCGCCTCGCCTCGGGCACGCCGCGCCTCACCGTCGCCCGCGACGCGGCGCGCGCGGATCGGATCGACATCACGCTGCCGGTGCGTCTCGAAGGGGGCACCGGACGGGGCACGGCGCAGTTCACCTGGGACGCCACCGGGCTCGCCAATGGCGTCTGCAAGGATGTGCAGACCGAGCAACCGATCGAGGGCACCGTCGCGCCGGCCCAGTACGAAGCGCGCGGTTATCTGCGACTGCGGGCCGCGACCGATGGCCTGCGCATCATCCCGACGTTCCCCGATCTGTCGATGCGTCTCATGGTGAAGCCATCAGCCCGCTCGGTGGCGGCGCTCGAAACGCTCCTCACCTCGCAGGGCCGGCTGTGCAACTTCGCGGTGGAGAAGGCCGGCGTCGAAGCCCGCATCCTCGAACTGGTCGGGCGCGGTTTCGAAGTGCGCATTCCGCAGCGGTTCTTCCGTGCGGTGCGGGTGCCCATCGCGATCGACGGCGCGGTCCCGATCGCCGGCACCAAACTGCTCCTCTCGGCCACCCCCGATTCGCTGGTCCTCACACCGCAGGCCGTCTGGCTGTCGGCGCGCGTTGCGATCAAGGGCACCGTGCGCTGACCCGCCCGGTGGCGTGACCGTGCGCTACATCCGGGGGAGAGTCAGCACGGCGACCGTTTCGTCGCCTTCGTGCATGATCTCCAGTTCACCTTCACACGCCAGGGCGAAGGCCAGCGCCATCGCCAGCCCCTGACCGGCACCGCGCACCCCCTGCTTGGTGCTGGTGAACGGCTCGAACGAATCGCCTGCCTCCGTGCCGGGGCCCGGGCCCATGTCGCAGACGCGGATCGACACTGTCTCGGCGGTTGCCCGAGCCTCCACCCGCACCGGGGTACCGACCGGCGCCGCCTCGTGGGCATTGCGGAGGAGCTCCAGCACCACATCCCGGAACCATGGCGCATCCGTGTGCACCGTCGCGCCGCTAGCCATCTGCACAACGAACTGGCGGCCCGCGCATTCGGCCATGGCCGCACTTGCGACGTCGCTCAGCGTCTCGTCAACGGACACCGGCCCCCGGCGCATCATGCTCGCCCGCGAAAAGCGGGTCACGCGCTGGATGTACGCCACCATGCCCTCAGCGGCGCGCTGGATCTCCTCGACATCCGCCCGCGAGGGCGAGTCGGGCGGCAGGTCCGCCAGCAGCAGCTCGCTATACGTGCGGACCACCGTCGCGTAGTTGTTCAGGTCGTGCGACAGCCCCCGGGCGAAGCGAATCAGGGATGGATCGGTGACCGCATGTGTCGAAGTGCCCATACGGGTCATAGAATACGGCTTGCCCCATCCGGCACAACCTTCCCGCCCGACTTTCCCAGGAATTCCGATGCGCTTGTCCGCCATTTCCGCCGGGGCCCTCGTCGCCCTGTGTGCGCTCCCCGCTCTCGCCCCGGCCCAGACGCCGGTGGCGGACCAGATCACCGGTGCCGTGCTGCCGCTCCCCAAGGAGATGCGCGACGGGGCTGGCGTCATGGGATACAAGACCGCCGGAAAGCTCGAACTGCTCCGCCCCTCCAAGAACGGCATGCTCTGCCTCGCCGATGATCCGGCAGAGGAGAAGTTCCACACGTCGTGCTATGCCGACACGATGGAACCGTTCATGGCGCGTGGCCGCGAGCTGCGGGCCTCGGGCACGACCGGTGCCAAGGTCGACACGGCGCGCTTTGCCGAAGTGAAGGCCGGCAAGCTCAAGATGCCCGCGCAGCCGGCGGCGCTGTACCAGGTCTTTGCCGACAGCTTTGATGCCAAGACCGGTACGGTGAAGAACGGCAATCAACTGTTCGTGGTGTATGTCCCCTTCGCGACCCCGCAGAGCACGGGGCTCTCGGCGTCGCCGTCGGACAAGCAGCCGTGGTTGATGCTGCCCGGCACGCCCAAGGCGCACATCATGTTCAGCTTGAGCATGTAAGTGCCACCGGCCCACGCGATGCGCCCGCTCACGCGGGCGCGCCTCACGGAGGCAGTGGCGCTGCTTCGCGAGCGCGATCCCAAGCTCGCGGTGGCGATCGATCGCGTGGGCCCCTGTACGCTCTTGCCGCGACGCGAAGGCACGCACTTTGGTCATCTGGCGCGGGCCATCGTGTACCAGCAGCTCTCGGGAAGCGCGGCGGCTACGATTCACGGGCGGTTTCTTGAAGCCCTCGGCGCCAGCGACGGACACCCCGAGCCTGCGGCCGTGCTCGCCGCGAGCGATGCGCTGCTCCGCGGGTGTGGGCTGTCCGTTGCCAAGCTGCGCGCCATTCGCGATCTCGCCGCCCACGTGGCCGATGATCGCCTGCCGCTCGGCCACATCGACACGCTGAGCGATGCGGCCGTCATCGACGCGCTCGTGGCGGTGCGCGGCATTGGGCCGTGGACGGCGCAGATGTTCCTCATGTTTCGGCTCGGCCGACCCGATGTGCTGCCGGTGCTCGATCTCGGCGTACGGAAGGGTGCGCAACGCATTTACCGGACCCGGGCCTTGCCCGATGCGGCGCGACTCGAGAAGCTCGCGCGGAACTGGCGCCCGTGGGCGAGCGTTGCCAGTTGGTACTGCTGGCGCGTGCTCGATCTGGAGGACGCGGGCGGCTGGTAACGGTGCTGCCGCCGAAGGCTGAGCTTTGAGGGATCATGACGCACGAGTTTCGCCGGCGCCTGCGCGTGCCGGTTCCGGTGGAGACGCTCTTCGCCTGGCATGAGCGCCCCGGCGCCTTTCTGCGCATGTCGCCACCCTGGGATTCGCCGGAGGTCGTGTCGCACACCGGTGGCATTCGCGACGGCGCGCGCGTGGAGCTGCGCGTGCACACGGGCCCGCTGCCCATGACGTGGCGCCTCGAACACCGCGATTATCTCCCCAACCGGCAGTTCCGCGACATCCTGTTGAGCGGTCCGTTCGCGTCGTGGGTGCACACGCATGCCTTCGAGCCCGATGGCGAATCCGCCAGTGTGCTCGAAGACCATATTGCGTATCGGTTGCCGCTGGGCGCACTCGGTGAGATCGGGCAGGGCTTTGCCGCGAGCACCATCGATCGTGTCTTTGCCTACCGGCATGCGATCCTGGCGCATGATATCGCCCGCCACGCGGCATTCGCCGACCGCGCGCCGATGCGCATCGCCATCACCGGCGCCACCGGGTTCATCGGTACGCAGCTCGCGGCGTTTCTGAGCACCGGGGGCCACGAGATCGTCCGTATCGGCCGCGGCGCCGTGCGCCCTGGCGTGGTGGATGTGTCGTGGGATCCGCATCGTGGCCAGCTCGACGCGCGCGCGCTCGAAGGCGTCGATGCCGTGATTCATCTCGCTGGGGCCTCGATCGCCGAGCGGTGGAGCGCCGAGCATCAGCGCGCCATTCGGGACAGCCGCGTGGAAGGCACCTCGCTGTTGGCGCACACCCTCGCCCAGCTGTCGCGGAAGCCGCGCGTGCTGCTGTCGGGTTCCGCGATCGGCATCTACGGCAGTCGCGGCGACGAGGTGCTGCGTGAATCGAGCTCGCTTGGCGCCGACTTTCTGGCCGACGTGGGTAAGGCGTGGGAGGGCGCGACCGAACCGGCACAGCGCGCGGGTATTCGCGTGGTCCATCTTCGCACCGGCATCGTGCAAGGCGCCGCTGGCGGCGCGCTGGCCAAGCAGGCGCCTCTCTTCAAGGCGTTTGTGGGCGGCATGCTCGGCAGTGGCACCCAGTGGGTCAGTCCGATCGCGCTCGCCGATCATCTTGCCGCGACGCACTTCTGCCTCATGCGCGACGACATTGCCGGCCCGGTGAATCTCGTGGCGCCCGACCCGGTCACGAACGCCGAATACACCCGGGTGCTCGCACACGTGCTGGGGCGGCCCGCGATCGCGCCTGTGCCGGCCTTCGCGCTGCGGATCATTCTTGGTGAGGCGATGGCCAACGGCACCGTGCTCGCGAGCCAGCGTGTCCTCCCCGAGGTCCTGCAGCGGGCAGGATTCACCTGGAGCTGGCCGACGTTGGAATCGATGCTGCGATTGGAGCTCGGCGCGACGGCCTAGTCCCAGCCGTTCTTGAACGGCCGCAAAGGGTCACGAAGGACTGGAAGCCTGTTCTCTGGCGCGCACTGCAGGATTCGCGAGGCAGGCGGCGCTGGTCCTGATGTCAGGCGACCACGTGTATCTGCTTGTGGCGGAAGGGGATATGCCGCTTGTCCAGCTGCTGTTCGGGAGTTCGGAAAGCGGCTAGACCCGTGGCAGTGCGCCCTGTAACCTTTTGGCGCCCCGCTCGTAGGTTTAGGAAACATATGACCGTCGCCATCATCGATAGCGTCCTCTTCATTGCCCTGGTGGCAGTGGTGGGCGCTTTTGTTCTTAAGGCGCTGGGCTTCACCCCGGCGGGACTCCGTCTCAAGCAGACGGCGAATCGCAAGCGCATTGATCGGCAGGCTGAGCTCACCTGCCCTATTCACGGGCTGCAGCGCGCAGAGGATCTGGTGCGCTTGCCCTCGGGGGAATCACTGTGCCCCCGTTGTTATGAGGAGGCTGTCCATGGCCACATCGACTGAAGAAACCTTCGAAAATCTCAAGAACACCTTCGGCAGTTCCATGCGCGGCGCGCTGACGCCGCCCACCGGCGGTCGGGGCGGCTCGTTCAAGCGTTACGCCCTGGCCATCGGCGGACTGCTGCTCTTTTATCTGCTGCTGCGTCCGACGGTGACGTACATCGAACCCGGGCATGTGGGCATCGTGATTCACCGCGCCGGTGGCGGCGTGGATCCGCAGCCGCTCGGCCCGGGGTTCCACGTGCGCAATCCGATGCTGACGCAGATTCAGGAGTATCCGACGTTCATGCAGACGCTGGTGCTCACCAAGGATGCCCGCGAAGGCTCGCCGAACAACGACGAGATCAACGTGAACTCCGTGGAAGGGCAGCCGCTGTCGCTCGATGTGTCGATGAGTTTCGAGCTCAACCCGCAGAAGGTGCCGCAGCTTTACCAGACGTTCCGCACGGACGTGGAGGTGATCGCGCACGGCTTCATCAAGCAGGCCATTCGCCAGTCGCTGCAGGAAGTGGTGGGTGGCGAGGAGATCGCGGCCATCCTGGGCCCCAAGAAGGCCGAGGTGGTGTCGCGCACGCAGGCCCAGCTGCAGAAGCGTCTCGATACCTATGGCATTGAGGTGAAGCAGTTCACGCTGAACGAGTTCCGTGCCCCGAAGGCGGTCATGGACGCGATTTCGCTCAAGAACGTCATGCAGCAGCAGGCGCTCACCGCGCAGAACGAGCTCCAGAAGAACACCTTCCAGGCGCAGGGTGACAGCATCAAGGCGGCGGGTCGCGCCAAGGCGATCATGGCCGAAGCCGAGGCGCAGGCCAAGGCGAACGAGTTGCTGTCGCGCAGCATCACGAGTACGCTGGTGCAGTACGAGATGACGAAGCGCTGGAACGGGCAGATGCCGCAGGTCACCGGCGGGGCGATGCCGATGTTCCAGCTGCCTGGTGTCGGCAAGCCGCCGGAGTAAGCGATATGCCTCGAGTGCGTTTCGATCAGCTGCCGGATGACGCGCGGCTGTGGGTGTTTGGTGCGGCGGCTCCCGTCACGGGAGCCGCCGCGACCGCCATGCTGACGGCCGTCGATGAGGCGCTCGACAGCTGGCGCGCGCACGGCGTGCCGTTGGTGTGCGGGCGCGACTGGCGCGATGATCGATTCCTCGCCGTGGCCGCCGACGAGCAGGCCACGGGCGCGACCGGCTGTTCGATCGATGCGCTGTTCCGCCGCGTATCAGAGCTGGAGGCCGTGGCCGGCACCACGCTGATCACGAGCGGACCGGTCTTCTGGCGCGATGCGTCGGGCGCGGTACAGGTCAGCGAGCGGCCGGCGTTTCGTGCGCTCGGTGCTTCGGGTGCGATCACGGGCGCGACCCTGGTGTTCGACACCACGGTGCTGACGGCCGGCGCGTGGCGCTCGGCATTCGAGTGCCCGGCGGCGGACACGTGGCACGCGCGGTTGCTGGGGTTGGCGCCCGCGGCAAGACCGTAGTACCTGATCTGCGGAGGGGCGGAGCAGCGGGGGAACGGAGGCGTTTTCGCGGTTCTCCGTTCCCCCGCTGCTCCGCCCCTCCGCACATCAGGTACGGCCTAACTCAGCCCAGCCACGCATCCCGGTTCTCGGCAACGAACGCATCGTCGACCAAGTCGGGATACAGCGTCGCCAGCCGCGCGATCATCTCGCCCTGACCCGGCGACAGGCGCTCGTGCGTGTCGAAGGTCCACGTGCCGCGCACGAGCCCCTGCAGGCGTAGCACTTCGAGAATGCCAGGCAGACAGCCGGTGTAGCTGTTCGCGGCATCGAAGATGACCGCGTTGGCCATCGTGAGTGCCGCGCCGCGGGTGAGCCATTCGCGCGGGAGCTGGGTGTGGCCACTCGCGCGCCACATCTGGATCTCGCGCAGCATGGCCACGGCGCGGTGCGTCCACACGGCCCATTGGCCGAGCAGGCCGCCCACAAAGTGGCGGGTGTAGGCGCGACCGCCGCTGGTGACCGGGATGTCGGTCACGAGATCGGGGATGATCGCGTCGTCGTTGCCGGTGTAAAGCGCGATGTCATCGCGCCCGGCGTCGGCCAGCGCGCGCACCACATCGAGCGTCGCATAGCGATCGAATGGCGCCACCTTGATGGCGACCACGTTCGCGATCTCGGCGAACTCGCGCCAGAACGCATAGCCGAGTCGCCGCCCGCCTACCGCCGGTTGCAGATAGAAACCGAAGAGCGGGATCGCCTCCGCGACGCGCCGGCAGTGCGCGAGGATCTGGGCGTCGGTGGCATCGCGCCAGGCACCGAGCGAGAGCAGGCCGCAGTGATAGCCGAGGGCGAGCGCCACCTGGGCTTCACGCAGGGCCTGCGCGGTGTCGCCGATCAGGCCGGCCACGCGCACGAAGGGGCGCGCGTCGCCGGCGAGGGCGGCGGTGGCCGTTTCGGCGGCGAGCTCGAGTACCGGGCGATAGAGCCCGATGTTCGCGTCGTGGATCGGGAAGCCGGTGGTGTGCACGCCCACCGCCATGCCGCCCGCGCGCGCGGCGACATAGTACCGCGTCAGCGCGCGCTGATGGCGCTCATCCATCGTGCGCGATGGGGTGAGCGCCAGCGGATGCGCCGGAATCACATGCCCGGCCTGCAGGTGCGCGCGCACGTTGAACGCGACGTCAGAATTGGCCATCGCGCACCTCGAACTTCGTGGGCTTGTTGAGCAGGCGGCCGTCGTGCTGAATCCACGAGACGGCCCAGGCGCAGAGCGTCTCCAGTGGCAGCGCGGCATACGGCAGGATCTCGCCCAGTCGCGCGACGTTGGCGATGAGGCTCGTGTCGCCTTCCGTGCCGGTAAACACCGGCGTACGACTCGCCGCCGCGCCGCACCACTCGGCGATCTCGCGGACGCGCACGATCGGCCCCGTCACGTTGAGCGCCACGGCTGGCTGGGTGGCCACCGTGAGGGCGCGCAGGGCAAGGCGGTTGGCGTCGCCCTGCCAGATCACGTTCACATGCCCGGTCGTGAGGTCGATCGGTTCGCCACGCAGGACCTTCCCGGCGATCTCGGTCACGACACCGTAGCGCAGGTCGTTGGCGTAAAACAGGCGATAGAGCAGCAGCGGACTGCCTGTACGACGGGCAACGCTTTCGAAGACGCGCTCACGCCCCACGCAGCTGGCGGCGTACTCGCCATCGGGTACGAGGGGCGCGTCTTCCCGCGAGCCGCCATCGGCCACCGGCGAGCGGCCATACACGTTGCCGGTGGAGAAGCACACGATGCGCGAGCCGGCATAGCGCTCGGCGGCGTTGACGCTCGCCACGACATTCTGCGTCCAGGTGCCCACCGGATCACCGGTGGTGCCGAACTTCTGGCCGGCCATCCATACCACGTTGGGCGCCTCGGGCAGCGCGGCCACGGAACGCGGGTCACTGAGATCGGCACGCAGCACCGTAATCCCTGCGTCCTGCAACTCGCGGGCGACGCGGGCATCGCTGAAGCGCGACACCGCGATGATGCGGCGGGCCGGATCGGGGAGTGCCCGGCGTGCCATGCGGGCCACGGTGGGTCCCATCTTGCCGCCCGCGCCAAGAATCAGGAGGTCGCCGGCGAGTGACTCAAGCGCCTCGACGGTCTCGTGATCAGGAGCGGACAGACGGGCGTCGAGTGAGGCCTCGGTACGCGGGCTGTCGATCATGCAACCTCAGGTCGGCGCGGCCACGGAGGTCGCGGCCGGCGGCGCCATGGCGATGCCCAGTTCGGCGGCGAGCGCGCGCCGACCGACATCGATGCGATCGCGCGCGAGCTGCTTGAGGCGCGGAATGTCGCCCAGCGTCATGCCCGCGGTGTCGATCGGCTCGAGCACCTGCGCCAGGGCGCGGGCGCGCAGGAACCGGAACGTGCCCTTCGCCATGGCGTTGCGCGTACCGGCAACGGCGATGGGGAGAATCGGGGCGCCGCTTTCGATCGCGAGCCGGAAGGCGCCGTCCTTGAATGGCAGCATCTCCTGCGTCTTGGAGCGCGTGCCTTCGGGGAAGATCATCACACTCACCTTCTTGGTGAGCCGGTCACGACACTGCGCGATGGCGTTGAGCGTGGAGTCCCGATCACCGCGCACGAGCTTGATGTCGCCCGCCATCTGCATCATCCACCCCATGCAGGGGATCTTGAACATCGTGTCCTTGCTCAGCCACTTCATCTCCCACGGGAAGCAGCTGATGAGAAAGACATCGGCGTAGCTCTCGTGGTTGGCGACCACGACGTACGGACGGCGCGGATCGGTAAGCGCGCCGCGCACGCGGAAATGCCAGAGGCCGTTGAGACGCATGGCCGTCACGCCCACGAGGCGAAACGCCCGACCGGCGGCGTAACGCCCCTTGTCGAACGGCGCGGTGAAGAGCCACACCAGGGCCACGACGGGGGTCCCCAGAATGACCACGCTCACCGTTTCGACCCACGCCCACCAGTTCAGCAACGTACCCAGCATCAGGATCCCTGCGCAGAAGACTCGGCCAGCGCTTCGGCCGCGTGACGTTTGAGACGCGCGACCATCGCCTGCAGCCCGCTTTCCCGGGCCCCCAGGCCGATGTCGCTCATGAGCAGCCGCACGTAGTCGCCCGGGAGGGCGAGGGTGACGGCCGGCGGCTGATCATTCACCGCCGCAAAGGTAATGGCGAGCACGGCGGCCACTGTGGGGCTCTGCCGCGCATTCACATCGGCGTAGAAGTGCAGCGTGCCGTCGGCCCGACGCTCGGGAAAGATATCCACGCGCGTCTGGCACTCCGGCACGGTAAACAGCTCCCGCGGGAGCGCAGCGAACCGCTCGGGCAGCGGTTCCAGCTTCTTCGACCACCCGAGCAGTGCCTGCATCTTGTCATCCCGGCTCAGGAGCCGGAATTGCCGCAGCGTCTTCTCGAGCGTGGGCGGGAGTGACTCGCTCATGCCCGACAATCTAACGGGCCCGGCTCAGCGGGCGCGTGGCAGATCGGCCGAGGGGTTGCGGTTGAAAAAGCCCACGGGACGGATCGCGAAGCCATGCCACGCCACCGGCATGACCGGCCAGTCTTCGGGACGCGGGACATGGTGGAAGCCCAACGTCAGCCACGTGACCACGTCGGTGTTCGCAATTGGCCGATTGGCCGACGTCCACTTGGGGAGGCCGGCGCCCGCCACCGAGTTGGTGGGATAGTCACCGCCGGCGAACAGCTCAGTCGGCGAATACGGTGTGGTCCACAGCGTGTGATCCACAAAGCCCGCGCGCTGCCGCATGTAGTCATCGGGGCTCATCAGCGACATGGCACCGTGGCCTTCAATTTCGAAGCCGACGGGCCAGCCGAAGGCGTTCTTCTGCGCCGGGTTCACGATGCGCCACACTTCGGGGGCCGTCATGGGCGACATGCGCATGCCGTCCTTTTCGGTGGCCGCCGTGAGCGTGTTGACGGTCCAGATGCTCCGGCGCGGGTTGCTGGGCGGCAGCGTGGTGGTCTTGAGCTGATCCACCATGAGCGAGTTGGTGGGACCGTCCACGTCCATGTCGAGACGGAACGAGAAGAAGTGGCTGTGGTTCACGCCGATCAGCTTGTCGGCGATCATGCGGCCGAAGTCGTTGTCCTTGGGCGTGCCCGTGGCGGCCTTCACCTGGTCCATGCCGGTCGCGCCGACGTTCACCACGATGGCGCCGTCCTGCTGAAAGACCCAGTCGAAGAGGTAGTCGTAGTTGCCGGCGTTCATGTACATGCGCAGCACGAGATCGGTCTTGGGGCGCGCTTCGTTGACCTGCCCGCCACCGCGCGTGTGGCGCCACGCCACGTCACCGGCGTTGCGCTCGAAGAGACACGCCGTGCGCTGCCGCTCACGCGGGGCACCCTTGTCGGTCACCACGTAGTGATGGAAGTACGTAGCGTACAGGGGGCACTCCACCCCCGGTTCGAGCGAGCTCGCGATGCCGCCGAACACGGCGGGGTAGGTGCCGAGGTCGAAGTAGCCCTGATAGTTCCACGGATCGTTCGGATCCATGTACGGCACGAACAGCTCCGACAGCGAACCCTGATACATCACCGAGCGATCCTTGCCGCCATCGGTATAGCGCACCTGCGAGATCACGAGCCCGCGGCGCATGTCCATCCGGAACTGGAACTTCCAGTTCTGCCAGCTCACCTCGTGCCCGTTGAGGGCGTACGTCGCGCCCTTGGGCTGCACCATCTGCACCTCGTTCACGGGCGCCCGGGTGGGCCCGAGCTCCTCCGGCGAGTGGCCATCCGGCATGCCGCTGCGCTGCCCGCCTACATCCACGATGCGCAGGATCTTGTTGTTGGTCATATCGGCGACGATCACCAGGCCGTCGATGGCCTCCCCATAGCCGCTGACGCGCCCGCGGTCATCGCTGCACGTCAGATGCAGCACGCGCAGGTTGCGCTCCTCAGGCAGATCGAAATAGCCGTTGTTCTGCGGGTCGCAGCTGACATGCGTGAAGTCGGTGATGCCGCGCTTCTTGAGCGCCTCCTTCACCCGCGCATCCTTCATGGCGAGTTCGCCGGCGGCGCCGAACTCGGCAAAGCTCGTCATGTACTGCTTGGCCGGCAGGGCATTCCACGTCAGCAGCTTCTTGGCACCGATGTCGACCGTGGCCTCGTAGCCCAGCTTGCCCTGCGTGAGATGCACGGTCGCTTCGCGGTGCAGCGGTTGCCCCGGGCGCCAGGCCAGCACCTCGCTCTTGGGTGGCTCCTTCAGCCCTTCAAAGAGAATGCGAAACGTCGAGTCCAGTTTGCCGGACGCTTGCAGCGCATCGTAAATCGCCCAGTGCTCGCGCGCCGACAGCTGATCGAGCGGATGCGTCGGGGTCTGGGCGGCGGCGGGAGCGGCAAGCGCGAACAAGCCGGCACTCAACAGGGCGGCCTGGGACCAGCGGGTGCGAACGGTCATTCCGGTGCCTCGGGAAGACAAAGTGAAGGGGTACGTGGTGCAAATGTGGCGGCTGCGCCCCGCGCCGTCCAACAACGCGCGTCGACGTCTTCCCCCGGTCGGTCCCCGTCCCCACTGTTCAGCCATGCGCCTGCGAATGGTGGCTCCCCTTCTGTTGCTGTCGGCCTGCCAGCGAACGGCCGGGCCCGAGACGGCGGTTGGCACACTCGAGATGGTCGAAGTGGATGTCGGCCCATTGCAGCCGGCGCGCGTGGTCCGCGTGCTGGTGCATGAGGGCGATGCGGTGCGGGCTGGCGACACGCTCGCCGTGCTGGGCACGCCGACGCTCACGGCCGCCACGGCGCAGGCCGAAGCACGTGCCGCCGCCGCCGACGAGGGCGCGCGCGAACTGGCCCGAGGGGCGCGACCGGCCGAAGTGCATCGCGCCGAGGCGGATCTAGCGGCCGCGACGACGGACGCCGAACGCACGGCGGCCGATGTCGCGCGACTGGAGCCGCTGGCGGCCAAGGGCGATGTCAGTCGGGCGGCCATGGACGCGGCCCGGGCCGCTGCGCGCGTCGCGGCCAGCCGGCGCGATGCCGCGCGTGAAG
>JAIEMN010000015.1 GCA_019752115.1 Gemmatimonadaceae bacterium | reverse complement strand
CGAGCACCTCAGATGTGCTACGCCGCGACCAGCCGGGGGAAGGCCTTTCTCATTTCAACTTGGATGTGATCAGTTCACGACCCGGAAACGTCTTCGAGGCGTTCGCCGCGCAACCAAACGCAACCGCACGCGTAGTAACTGGCAGAAATGCGCGTCTCAAGCCAGTCTCACGATATGTCTGATCGCCGATACACCGAGGAAGAAGTCGCGCTGATTCTCGAGCGCGCGAGTCAGGACACGCCGGCGCAGAGTGATCCCGGCAGGGCGTTGGAGCAGGCGCGCGGCCTGTCGCTGCGCGATGTGCAGGCGATTGCCGCCGAAGTGGGGATCGATGTGGCGGCGGTCGAGCGGGCAGCGTTGGCAATCAATCGCGGGGATCTGGTGCCGGCGGCGGTGCGCGTCGAGAATGGTGCGCCCATTGCCGTGTCGAAGACCATCGACTTCGGGCGCGATATCGACGACCGCACCTGGGCCCGCATGGTCGTGCAGTTGCAGGAGACGTTCTCGGCGCGCGGCAAGCTGCGCACCGAGGGCGCGTTCCGCGAATGGAGCAACGGCAATCTGCGTGCGGTGCTCGAACCGACCGACACCGGCCATCGCCTGCGGCTCAGCACCGTGAACGGCAATGCGCGTGGTGTGCGCGTACTCGGCAACATCGGATTGCTCGCCACCGGTGCCGCCGCGGTCGTGACGCTGGCCGTCAATACGAGCGTGGGTGCGCCCCCGCCGCAGGGGGCGCCGTGGCTCGGGATCCTGTTCCCGGGCGTCTTGGGGCTGGCGGCGCACCTGCAGAACTACGTGGCGTTGCGCCGCTGGGGGCGCACGCGGGCGGCGCAGATGGAAGCGCTCCCGGCCGCGCTCCGCGCACTGGTGCCCGGAGAGAGCCCGCCGTAGCGTTGGCGGATGCGCCGACTCCTGCCCGCCCTCGCCGCCGCGTTGCTCGCGGCCGCTCCGCTTGCTGCCCAGCAGCCTGCCACCTTCCTGGGCTATACCACGACCGTTCCGACGGCGTGGACCAGCACCACCCCCAGCTCGAGCATGCGGCTCGCCCAGTATGCCATTCCGGGAGCCGCCGGCAGCCTGCCGGTTGAGGTCGTGGTCTACTTCTTCGGCCCGGGGCAGGGCGGCGATCCGGCGGCCAATCTCGAGCGCTGGCACAGTCAGTTCAGCAATCCCGACGGTTCGCCGGTCAAGGAAGTGATCACGCACGAGAAGACGGCGTTCCCGATCACCTTCGCCGAGTATCGCGGGACGTACGCGCGCGGCGTGGGCGCCGGCTCCAGCGCTGCCGATGCGCGACCGAATCACCTGCTGCTCGCGGCGATCGCGGAGACGCCCAAGGGCATGCTGTTCGTGCAGTGCTACGGACCGATCGCCGCCACCGAGGCGCAGCGGGCGGCCTTCCGGGCGTTCGTCCTTGGCCTCAAGTAGGGGCACCCAAACGTCCGCCGGGGCTCGGCCGTAGCCGAAGCACCGACTGTCCGTCTCCCCGTTCCGCCCCCTGATGTCCAACGCTGCCACGTCTGCTGCGACCGATTTCGACCGCCGCATCCAACCGGTGCTGCCGTTCCTGCTCGTCCTGTTCGTGGGGAGCGGCGCCAGTGCCCTGATCTATGAGGTGGTCTGGTTCCAGCTGCTGGAGCTGGTCATCGGATCGTCGGCCATCTCGCTGGGTGTGCTGCTGGCCACGTTCATGGGCGGCATGTGCTTGGGCAGCCTTGGGTACCCGCGGCTTGCCGCACGATTGGGCGCCGGGCACCCGCTGCGGAGCTACGCCACGCTCGAGTTCGCCATTGGGATGGTTGGAGGATTGGAGCTCTTCCTCATCCCGATCATCGGCAAGCTCTACTCCCCGGCCGTCGGGCACGGCGCGATGGCGCTCGCGCTGCGCGCGGTGGTGGCCGGACTCTGTCTGCTGCCGCCCACGATACTGATGGGCGCCACCCTCCCGGCCATCGCGCGCTGGGTCGAGAGCTCACCGCGCGGTATCGCGTGGCTCGGCTTCTTTTACGGCGGCAACACCTTTGGCGCGGTCGTGGGCGCGGTGCTCGCCGGCTTCTACCTGCTGCGCCTGCACGATTCATCGGTGGCGACGTACGTGGCGGTGCTGACGAATGTCATCGTGTCGGCGCTCGCGTTCGTGATTGCCGCACGCACGCCGGCGGGAGCCGGGGGCGCGGAGGGTGCACGCGCGCCGGTGGCGCAACAGCCGGGAGCGAAGTTCGTCTATGCCACGATCGCGCTGAGTGGTGCCTGCGCGCTCGCAGCCGAGGTGGTATGGACGCGCCTGCTGTCGCTCACCTTCGGCGCGAGTACCTACACGTTCTCGATGATCCTCGCGGTCATCCTGTTGGGCCTGGGGATCGGCTCCGCCAGCGGCGCCGCACTCGCGCGCAACGGCGATGCGGGCAAGGCGCTGGCGCGCGCGCAATTGCTGCTGGTGTTCACCATCGCGTGGGCTGCGGCGATGATTTACGTGGCGCTCCCCAATTGGCCGGTCAATCCAAGCCTCGCCCCGAGCGCGTGGTACAACCTGCAGTTCGATCTCTTTCGCGCGGCGGTGGCGGTGTTGCCGAGTGCGGTGCTGTGGGGGGCGAGCTTTCCGCTGGCGCTCGCAGCGGTGGCCGTGCCGGGCGAAGACACGTCGCGCCTCGTGGGGCGCGTGTATGCGGCCAACACGGTGGGCGCGATTCTCGGCGCGACCGTGTGCAGCCTCATTCTCGTCCCCGATCTCGGCACGCGTGACAGTCAGCGGCTGCTGATGGCGCTGGCGGCGCTGGCGAGTGTGCTGGCGTATCTGTTCGCGGCCAAGCACTCGGAGGGAAGCCGGCCGTTCGGGGTGATTGCAGCGCCGCTGCTCGCCGGATTGTGCATTGCGACGACACCGGCGTTGCCGGGCGGCCTCGTGGCCCACGGCCGCTGGGCGGTGACGTGGATCGGCAAGACCGACATGCTGTATGTGGGCGAAGGCATGAACAGCTCGGTGGCGGTGACCAAGCTACTGAGCAACGATGCCATCCAGTTCCACGTGGCCGGCAAGGTGGAGGCGTCGAGCCTGATGCAGGACATGCGCCTGCAAAAGATGCTCGCGCATATCCCGGCGCTCGTGCACCCCAATCCGCAGTCGGTCCTGGTGGTCGGGTTCGGCGCCGGCGTGACCGCGGGGTCGTTCCTGCCGTACCCCAGCGTGAAGCGACTCGTGATCTGCGAGATGGAGCCGCTCGTGCCGAAGGTCGTATCGACGTGGTTCGTGAAGGAGAACAACAACGTCGCGAACGATCCGCGCACGCAGATCTATTTCGACGACGCGCGCAGCTTCGTGCAGACGGCCGACGAACAGTTCGATGTGATCACGAGCGATCCGATCAATCCATGGGTCAAGGGCGCGGCCACGCTCTACACCAAGGAATACTTCGAAGCGGTCAAGAAGCTGCTCAAGCCCGGTGGCGTGGTGACGCAGTGGGTGCCCCTCTATGAGAGCACCCCCGAAGCGGTGAAGAGTGAGCTGACGACCTTCTTCGCGGTGTTCCCGAACGGCACCGTGTGGGCCAACAACATCTCGGGCGGCGGGTACGATCTGGTGTTGCTTGGCACGAATGAACCGCAACAGATCGATATCGCCGCCCTCGAAACGCGTGGCGCGCAGCCGGGCTACGAGAAGGTGGCGCAGTCACTGATGGAATCGAACTTCAATTCCACGCTCGATCTGTTCGCGACCTACGCCGGCCGCGCGAAGGACCTGGCGCCGTATCTCAAGGACGCAGAACTCAACACCGATCGCACCTTGCGTCTGCAGTATCTCGCGGCGCTCGGGCTCAATCAGTACACGAACGCCGCAATTGCCGAAGAGATCTTCCGCTTCAAGCGCTTCCCCGACGGGCTGTTCGTGGCGAGCCCGGAGTGGCAGTCGCGGTTGGCGGATGCCATGGGAGTCTCCCGATGAGCAGCTCTGCAAATGCCGCCGCGGAATTCGACGCCGCGGCCAGCCTCGCCACGCGGCTCGACGCCGAGATCGGCCGCGTGATCATCGGCCAGCGTCAGGTGCGGCGGGAAGTCCTCGTCTGCCTGCTCGCCGGCGGCCACTGCCTGCTCAAGGGTGTGCCGGGGCTGGCTAAGACGCTGCTGATCAAGACGCTCGCCGATGCGGTGCACCTCAAGTTCAATCGCATCCAGTTCACGCCGGACCTGATGCCCTCGGACATCCTCGGCACCGAAGTGATCGAGGAAGATGTGGGCACCGGCAAGCGGCAGGTGCGCTTCATTCCGGGGCCGGTGTTTGCGAACATCATCCTGGCCGACGAAATCAACCGCACGCCGCCGCGTACGCAGAGTGCGCTGCTGGAAGCGATGCAGGAGTACCAGGTCACGGTGGGCGGGGTCCGCTATCCGCTCGAGCGACCGCTCTTCGTGCTGGCCACCGAAAACCCCATCGAGCAGGAAGGCACGCATCCGCTTCCCGAAGCGCAGCTCGATCGGTTCATGCTCAATGTCGTGATCGACTATCCCGATGTGGACGATGAGCGTCGCATTCTGGCCGATACGACGAGCGGCGCCATGGCCACCGTCAACCCGGTGGCGACCGGCGAGGAGCTCGAGCGCGCGCGCCATCTCGTGCGGGCGCTGCCTGCCGCCGGCAATGTCGTGGACTACGCCCTGCGGCTCATCCGCGCCACGCGCCCGGATGATGCGAGCTGCCCGGCGTCGGTCAAGCAGTGGGTGCGCTGGGGGGCGGGGCCGCGCGCCGGCCAGGCCCTGCTGCTGGGCGCCAAGGCGATCGCGCTGCTCGACGGGCGTACGGTGCCCGCGCCGGCGGATGTGGCCGCGGTGGCCCTGCCGGTGCTGCGCCATCGCCTGCTCGTCAACTTCCGCGCCGAAGCGGAAGGCGTGAGCGCCGATCGCGTGATCGGCCTGCTGCTGGACGCCGTGCGTCCGTAGGACGCCTCATGTCGGCGCTCAGCCCCGCGGTCGTCACCGCGATCGATGATCTTGAGCTCGCCGCGCGCGTGCTCGTGGAAGGACTGCGCGTCGGCGGGCACCGCAGTCCCTTTCACGGCTATGGGGCGGAGTTTCATCAGCACCGGCCCTACCGGGCGGGGGATGATCTCAAGTATCTCGACTGGAAAGTGTTCGCACGGAGCAATCGGCTCTATACGCGGCAGTTCCGCGAGACGACCAATGTTGCCGTCATGCTGGTGCTCGACACCAGCGCGTCAATGGCGTTTCCGTCGGAGCCGGGGGCACTCTCGAAGTTTCGCTATGGCGTGATCCTCGCCGCCGCGCTCGCCTACCTGGCGAGCGAGCAGGGCAACGCCGTAGGGCTCATGACGGAGACGAACGGCGAGATGGTGTATCTCCCCGCGCGGAGCGGCCGCGTGCACCTGCGCGCGCTGCTCGCGACCCTCGATCGCCTCCAGGTCGGTGGTGCGTGGGAGCCCGCTCGCGTGATCGGTCGTGCCGCCGAACTGCTGGCGCGACGCGGGTTGCTCATGGTGCTGAGCGATTTTTACGACGACGAGGTCGGCACCCAGCGCGAGTTGCGGCACACAGTACAGCGTGGCCACGATGTCGCCATGCTCCAGGTGATCGCCGGCGGCGAACGACGGTTGTCGTTCGCCGAGCCGGTGGAAGTCGAGGAGTTGGAGACGGGCGCTCGGCAGCTGGTGGAGCCGGCCGCCGTGGCCACCGCATACAACGCGGCGGTTGTGGACTTCCTCGCGCGTACACGCGATCTCGCGCTCCACGAAGGGATGGACTACGGGCTGTTCGTCACCGACCAGCCGCCGGAGCAGACGCTGCGCGACTACCTCGTGCGCCGCACCACGCGCGCGCACCCCGCGGTGCACGACTGATGGGGTGGTGGTCGTGACCTGGCTGCAACCGTGGGCGTGGCTCGGGCTCGGGGCGCTCGCCGTGCCGGTGCTCGTGCATCTCTTCAGTCGTCGGCCGGCGCGTACGGTGGCATTTCCGTCGCTGCGGTTTCTGCCGACGAGCGAGCTGCGCCCCACACGGCGAACACGGATCAGTGACTGGCCGCTGTTGCTGGTGCGATTGGCTGTGCTGCTGGCGGCCGTGATGGCGTTGGCGCAGCCGGTGCGCCGTGCGGCGCTGGCACCGGCCGCCGGTGTCGTCTCCCGGGTGCGCCTCGTGGACACGCTCCTGGTGGCATCGCCGGCGGGCGCCGATTCCATCGAGACGCTCGTCACGGCCTTGCTCCCTGAAGGGATCCCCCGCGCGGTCGCGCGGCTCCGCACCCAGCCCGCGCCTCGGGCACTGGAGATTGTCTCGACGTTTTCGCCGGGCCTGATCGATTCCGCCTGGTTCGCTGCGATTCCGCGTGACGTGCGTGTGGTACTGACGCCGGCGCCGCCGCGTGTGGAGGCGGCCGCCGCGCGTTTGGACACGCTCCGGTGGCGTACGACCTTGACCACCGCCGAGATCGAGGCGGTGCGCCGCGCCGTCGCCACGCTTGGCGGGGCAGCGCTCGCCGTCGCGCGCGTGACCGACCGGGCGAGTGATCCCCGTCAGGAAATCGTAATTCCAGCAGTTATGATTTCTGAAGGCAACGCGGTCGCGGGCGCGGACGCGGGTGCGGACGCGCGCGCGGCTGCCGCGGAGCGGCTCCGCCGCCTGGGGATGGATCCGATTTGGCGCGCGGCCGCGGGGAGCGAGGTGCCCCTTCGCGTGCAGCGCGAGGGCGATTCCCTCCTCGTGTCGGTCGCGAGTGCGAGCCCGGAGGTCGCGCTGGCCATGCTCATGGCCGCGAGTGCTCCCTTGAGCCCGCGCCCCGTCGCCACCACGCCGCCGGACACCGCAACGTTGGCGCGTTGGGCGGCCTCGCCGGCGGGTGATGCGCTCGGTGCGGGCACGGCGGTGACCGATGTGCATGGCGTCTCGACGGACGCGCGATGGCTCTGGCTGCTCGTGCTGCTCCTGCTGGGAGGGGAATGGCTGATGCGCCGAGCCACACCGTCCGCGGCGGCGGAGCGCGCGTGAACGGCGCCACGGCTTCACGCACGGCGCAGCTCGCCGACGCCGTCGCGAACCGCCTCCAGCAGGTGAGCGCGCTGCGCGGGGCCACGGTGGGTGTGGCGGCGGCGGCGCTCCTCGCATTGCGGCGACTGGTGTTCGTGCCGCTGGACGCGTTGCCGCCGTCACCGCTCCACGAGCTCCGGCGTGAGGCGCTGCTTCTGGTCGGCACGCTGGCACTGGGCCTCGCCCTTGGTGCGTGGTGGCACCGTCGCCGCCTGACCCCCGCACGCCTGGCTGAGGTGATCGAACGTGGGGTGCCCAGCTCGCAAAACTTGCTGCGCACCGCGCTCGAGCTGCGCGCCACAGCCGGCGCACGCGATGAGGAACCGGTCCGCGCGCTGGTGGCGGACCGCGCCGATGCACTGGCGTCGCGGACGGACGCGCGCGCCATCGTGCCGGCGCACCGTGCGCTGCGGCAGCTGGGCGTGGCCGGTGTGGCCTGGATGCTGGGCGTCGCCATCGCGCTGCTGGTACCAGCGGGGGCGGTCGCGCGCACGGCGACGCGCTCGCTCGCCGTGGCGACACAGACGTCGAGCATCGGCCGCGTGGATGTGACCATCACCCCGCCCGCGTACACGCAACAGACACCGGTGGCCCAGCGGGACCCGGCGCGAGTGGAGGCCCTGGAGGGCAGTCTACTCACGTTCCACGTGGCCTCGAGCGCCGATTCGCTGCGCATCGAAACGGCCGACACGGCGCGCACGCTGGTGCGCCCCGCGAGCGGCGACTTCACCTGGCAGGCACCGCTCCGTGACGATGGCTTTGTGGCGCTCACCCCGTTCACGCTGCGGGCCGGTGCGAAGCGGCTGGTGGCGCTCACGATGGTGCGCGATGGCGCTCCGCGTGTGCGCATCAGCGCACCGGGGAAGGACCTCGTGGTCCCGACGCCCGATCGCACGCTCGATGTACGGATTGACGCCACCGATGACGTGGGGCTTGGCTCGCTCCGCCTGCACTACACCAAGGTGAGCGGCTCCGGCGAGCGGTTCGAGTTCACCGAAGGCACGATCCCGGTCCGCCTCACGCGAGACGGACGCACGCATTGGACGGCGAGCGCCGCACTTGCGCTCAAACCGCTGCTGGTGGAGCCGGGGGATCTGGTGGTCTACCGGGCGCGGGCCACCGATGCGCGACCGGGGCGCGAGCCCGCGGAGAGTGACGCGTTCATCGCGCAGCTCGCCGAGGCGGGGGGCGTGGCCGCGCTGGGCTTCTCGATGGATCCGGATGAAGATCGCTACGCGGTCAGTCAGCAGATGGTCATTCAGAAGACCGAACGGCTCATCGCCGGGCAGAAGGCGCTCGCGGCCGACACCGTCAAAGAGCGCGCCAGCCAGATCGCGGTCGAGCAGCGGCGCGTCCGGGCCGAGTTCGTCTTCATGACGGGTGGCGAGTTCGAAGCCGGCGTCGTCGAAGGCGAGGAGGGCGGCACCGCGCTCGACGAAACCGCGGAGGCCGAAGGCGAGCAGGATCTCGCGGCCGGTCGCATGGTGAATCGTGGGCGACAGGCGCTGCTCGTGGCGATTCGTGCCATGAGTCGGGCCTCGCTGGCCCTCACGGAGAATCGGCTGACCGATGCGCTGCGCTTCGAGAAGACGGCGCTGACGAACTTGCAGGAGGCGTTCGCCCGCCAGCGCTTCCTCATGCGCGCCCTGTCACAGCGGGAGGCCCTCGATCCGGCGCGTCGGCACACGGGCGCGTTCGATTCACTGGCGCGCACCCCGGTCACGGTGCCGCTCCCCGAACGCGACGCCACGCGTGCCGCGCTGCGGGGCGTGCTGGCCGACCTGACGGCCGCGGCGTCGACATCGACATCGACATCGATGCGCCGTGATCGCGATACCGAACTGGCCATTCGGGTGTTGCAGCTCAGCCCGGGGCAGTCGGAGGCCCAGCGTATCGCGCAGTGGCTGACGCGTGCGGCCGCACAACCCGCCGCCGCGTCCGCGCTCCGCGACTCGGCGGCCACCACGCTGGCGACGTGGCTGGCGCGAGGGGCGCCGCGTGCGGCGCCGTTTCTTCCGGCCGGCGCCGCCGTGCAGCGACGCGCGCTGCGCGGCGCACGGCCATGAGCACCGCCATGAGCCCATCCGCGAGCGCGGCCACGAGCACGGCCACGACGGCGGCGACGAACACGCCACCGTCACGCGCAGATCAGCTGCCGCGCGTCGCCCTCGCACTGCGGGTCGCGGCGCTGCTCATTGCGGTGGCGGGGGTGATCGATCCCGCCATCACGCGCCCGCGCGCGTCGGCGCCGGTCGTCGCCCTCGTGCATGGGCACTGGTCAGGCGATTCAGCGGCGGTGCACACGGTGCGTGCGCGTCTCGCGGCCGCCGGCGCCCAGGTGGTGGATGCGGCAGGGCCGCGCGATGCGGCGCGCGTGATCGTGGGCACGGGCGCGGCGGACCTGCCGACCACGGCCGCGCCCACGTTCCTGTTCGCGCCGTCAGCCGTCGCGGTCACGGCCGTGGTGGTCCCCGCGCGCGTGTCCCTCACGGCGCAGGTGCCGGTGCCGGTGACGGTCGCGGGGCGTCGGTCCACCACCGCGCTCCTCGAGTTGCTCGACAATGCCCGCGTCGTCGCGCGCGACAGCGCGGTGCTGGCGCCCGACGCGCGCGTGACGCGCACCCTGCGCTGGGTGCCGTCGTCCGTCGGAACGCATGCGCTCACGGTGCGGGTGTCGGCCGCGGGCGCGGCGCCGCGACTCGTGTCGCGTGCCGTGCTCGTCGACTCGACGCGCTGGCGCGTCCTTGCCTATGATGCACGGCCGAGTTGGACGGCCACGTTCGTGCGTCGCGCGCTCGAGCGCGATGACCGGTTCGAGGTGCGGAGCCGCGTGGTGACCACGCGCACGCCGCAGACGCTCGTCACCCGCGCCACGCCGCGCGCGCCCGCGTCGCTCAGCGCCCTCGACGCGCGCTCCGTGGACGTCATCGTGGTTGGTGCTCCCGAGGCGCTCCCGGCCAGCGAGCTGGCCGCGCTGCGACGCCTGGTGAGCGCGGAGGGGATCCCGGTCGTGCTGCTCCCCGATGAAGCGGCGCCTTCGCTGGTGCAGTGGCTCGGCACGTCGCCCTGGCGCACGACGCCACGGCGCGACCCGGTCGCGTTGCGGGCGCCGCTGGTGCCCGGCGGTTCGGCCGCGCTGCGCGCGCTGGTGATTGCTGCGCCGCCCGCACTGCCGCCGGGGAGCGACGCGCTGCTCCAACTCGGCGAACAGCCCGTGGTGTGGCGACAGCCCGTGGGGGCCGGTGAGGCGGTGGTGAATGGGGCGCTCGACGCGTGGCGCTTCCGCGACCCGTCAACGTCGGGGTTCGAGACGTTCTGGCGCGAGGTGGTGGCCACCCAAGTGGCGCGTCGCGTGCCACGGGTCGCATCGTCGCCCGAAGCGCTGTCTCTCGCCCCGGGCGAACGGCAGCGCATTGATGTCACCGCCTCCGTTGCGCCGACCGCCACGTGGCAACCGGACGGCGGGGCGGCCATTCCGATCGGGGTGATCCCCACGTCGCTGCGCGACCACTGGGTCCTCGTCACGCCAGACGCGCGCGGGCAAGGCACGCTCACCATCAGCGCGGCCGGTGATTCGCTGCGCCTGCCCTGGGTCATCCGCCCCGATGCGGGCACGGGAACCGACCTCGATCCGGCACTCGCGACGGCCTGGACCAACACCCTCGGCGGTCAGGTGGTCGCCACGGTGGACGCGCTCGTTCCCGCCGTGCTGCAGGCGGCGCAGGCGCGCCCGGAACCGCTCCCCTGGCACCCCATGCGTTTCCCCTGGTGGATGCTCCCGTTCGCTCTAGCGCTTGGCGGGGAATGGTGGCTACGTAGGCGGAGTGGGAGAGCGTGATTCTGGCATCCCTCTTCAGAAGTCAGGGGGGAGCAGTCAGGGGGCAGTTTCTCCCTCCTGACCGCTTCCCCCTGACTCCTGAAAGTCGGCGTCGGTGACCATCACGGACCTGCCCACGCGCCACCACCGGTAGACCGCGCTCCCGCGCCAGCGCTTCTCTCCCCTCACACGTACTTCCGCGCATGTATACCCGCGATCAGGTCAAGGCCATCACCGACAAGGTGATCAACATGGCCGGCACGGACACCGAGGTGCAGTTCACCGGCGGTGAGCGGTCCGGCACGCGATGGGCGAATTCGTCCATCACCACCAACCTCGTGCAGTTCGACCTCAACGTGAACATCACCGTTCGCGTAGGGCAGAAGGTCGGCACGTCGAGCACGCGCGATACCTCCGACAAGGGGCTCAAGGCCGCGGTCGATGAGGCGCTCGCCGAAGCCCGTGCCGCCGCCGACAGCCAGAACCTGGCCGAGTGGCTTGGGCCCCAGCAGTACATCGAGGTGGACTCGGCGCTGCCGAGCATGACGAAGCTCGGACCTGCAGACATGGGCCGGCTGGTGAAGGAGAGCATCGACATCGCCGCGTCGAAGGGCGTGGTGGGCGCCGGCTACATGCCGCGCAACGACATCGCGACCTGCACCGCGAACTCGAAGGGGCTGTTCGCTTACTATCGCTCCGCTGATCTGGGCTTTGTGCTCACCTGCCGCATGCCCGATGGTAGCGGCTCCGGCTTTGCGGCCCGCGGCGGCATCAAGGACTTCCCGCAGCTCGATGTGAAGGCGCTGACCGAAAGCGCGGCCAACAAGGCGCTCATGAGCCGCAAGGCGAAGGCGCTCGAGCCGGGTCGCTACACGGTGATTCTCGAGCCGCGCGCGAGCGCGCGCTTCCTGTCGCTGATGACCGGCATCTTCGGGAATCGCGGCGGGTTTGGCGGTGGATTCGGCGGTGGTCCGGGTGGTGGTGGTGGCGGCGGTGGTGGCGGCGGCGGTGCTGCCGGCGCCGGTGCGCCGCCGCCGCCGCCGGCCGCTGGCAACGACGGCCCGTTCGGCGGCATCGGTGGCGCCGGCTCGTTCATGCAGGGGAAGAAGCCGGGCGACAAGCTGTTCAGCGATCTCTTCACGCTGAAGAGCGACATCGGCAACCAGATCCTTCGCCAGTCGCCCATCGGGCCAGATCTCAAGCCGGCTGGCCCGGTGACGTGGGTCGAGAACGGCGTGTTGCGCAGCCTCGCGGCGAACGCGCCGGCGAGCACCAATCAGAGCCTCGTGCAGGAAGGCTCGAATCTCTCCGTCGAGGAGATGATCAAGCAGACCAAGCGCGGGCTGCTCGTCACGAGCTTCTGGTACATCCGCGGCGTGCCGTCGCAGCAGCAGCCGCTGCTCAACACCGGCATGACGCGCGACGGGCTCTTCCTCATCGAGAACGGCGAGATCGTCGGCCCGGTGCAGAACTTCCGCTGGAACATGAGTCCGCTCGTTGGCTACAACAATCTCACGCTTGTCGGCAAGCCGGTGCCGATGTTCACGGGCGAAGGCTTCGAAGGCACGGGGGTCGCCCTCGTGCCGCCCGTGCGCATGGAAGAGTTCTACATGACGTCCGTCTCTCCCGCCGTCTGACCGGAATCCCGCCCATGAATTCACGTCGCGATTTTCTGAAGAAGTTCGGTGCCGGTGCGGCGCTCACGCTGTACTCGCGCGATCTGTTCGGGCAGGTGCTCGCCGATTCCCCGAAGGGCCGCGTACTCGAGACGCGCTTCAAGGGGCTCGCCGACATCATGCTCGCCGAAGGCAAGATGGCCGGCTGCAGTTATGTGGACGTGCGCTTCACCATGACGTCCACGTTGCCGGGTGCCACCGTGAACCTGCGTCCGGGGGCGGCGCCGGGTGGTCCCGGCGGCGGCGGCGGGCGCGGGGCCGGTGGTGGCGGTGGCTTTGGTGGCGGTGGCCGTGGCGGTCGTGGCGGCGGTCGCGGGCAGCAGGGCATTCCGAGCGACGCCGATCGGCAGCCGGGTGGCTTTGGCGTGCGCGTCATTCACAGTGGTGTGTGGGGTTTTGCCTCGAGCCCCATCCTCACCGAAGACGAACTCCGTCGCGTGACGCGCGTGGCCGTTGAAGTGGCGAAGGCCAGTGCCATCGCCAAGAAGACGGACATGAAGCTCGCGCCGGTCAAGCCGTACCAGGAGCACTACATCACGCCGATGGTGAAGCATCCCACGAGCGTGTCGCAGACCGACAAGCAGAACTGGGCGCAGGCGATCGCCGACAAGGCGGCGGCGGTGAAGGGCGTCACGGCGGTGAACGTGAGCGTCAATCACGGCTACGAGTGGCGCTACTTCGCGAGCAGCGAAGGCTCGTACATCGAGCAGGAGCTGTTCACCACCACGCCCAACATGTCCGTCACGGCCAAGGTGGGTGACGCGACGCGCACGCGGCAGTATCCGGGTGTGGGCGGCACGGGCGGATGGGAGTTCGCCGAGAACTGCGACTTCCTCGCGCAGGCCGAGAAGGTGGCCACCGATGCGGTGGAGATGTGCACGGCCAAGCCCCTCGGCTCGAGTGGCTTCAAGGATCTGATCCTGTCGCCGAGTCACGCGATGCTCACGATTCACGAGATCGTGGCGCACGCCACCGAACTCGATCGCATCGTGGGTTACGAAGCCAACTACGCCGGCACGAGTTTCGTGAAGCTCAGCGACGTGGGGAAGCTCAAGTACGGCTCCAAGCTCTTCAACGTCACCGCCGACAAGACGGGCCCGGGCCTCGGCACGACCGGCTTCGACGACGACGGCGTGAAGACGCAGCAGTGGCCGCTCGTGCGGGACGGCGTGCTGGTGGGGCTGCAGACGAACCGCGAAACCGCGCACTACATGGGCGAGAAGGAAAGCCGCGGCTGCACCTTCGGCACCTCGTGGCGCGACTATCCGTTCCTCCGCATGCCGAACGTGCACCTCGATCCGGGTCCGGCCAACAGCCCGACGCGTGATGAGCTCATTGCCGATGTGAAGGACGGCGTGATGATCGACGGCCGCGGTTCGTACTCGATCGACCAGCAGCGCTACAACGGCCAGTTCGGTGGTCACATCTTCTGGGAGATCAAGAACGGCAAGATCACGCGCCAGGTGACCGACGTGACGTACAACGCGATCACGACGGACTTCTGGAAGAACCTCGACGGCATCACCGGCCCCAAGGAATGGCAGATGCACGGCACCGGCGGCGACGCCAAGGGTCAGCCGGTGCAGACCAACACCATTTCGCACGGCTCGCCCTGGTTGCTGATCCGCAAGATCAACGTCGGCGCCGCGTTCGACTGAGCTTGGTGCGCGGCGCGGGGGCGGGCGCCGGGTTTCGGGGTGGTCTCCGGGTTTCGGAAACGCCTGCGGCGTTCCGAAGCCCGGAGACCCACCCCTGCACCCGGCGCCCGCCCCCGCGCTACGACCATCTCGTCGGACGGGCGCTTGCTTCGCTCGCGCCCATCGGACGTCTGACGCGTCCCGCATGAGGCAAGATCGTGGGGCACGACGCCGTCCTGAACGCAGCGGGCGCGAACCGAACGGTTCGCGCCCGCTGTCGTTTCCGCCGTTCCCGCCGTCCAAAGATGGTCGTGGCGCGGGGGTGGTGACTCACGCGAGCGGGAGCTGTCCCGGCTTCGGAACGCCGCAGGCGTTTCCGAACCCGGGACAGGCCCGGGAGCGCGAGTCACCGCCCCCGCGCCCCCGCGCCCCCGCACAAACTCAGGTCATGGCGTAGACCACGATGTTGACGCCAAAGCGCGCATTGTCCTTCCGCCGGAAGCGTTTGTTTTTCCAGTCGTAGTCCCACTCGCAGCCGTAGTCCTTGTTGGAGTACAGCACGCCCAGCCGCCCGTGCCGCTCCACGCCGCGCAGATAGTCATGCACCACGTTGTCGCCCCAGCCATTGAGCTCGTGCGATGTACGCGGCGGGCCGTCGGGGAAGTCGAAGAAGCTCGAATAGAGCGCGTGGCGCTTGGCGAGCTTGGGCATCGGATTCGGCCCGAACGCCTTCACCATTTCCGCTTCGAACGTCTTCGCATACAACCCGTTCACATCGTGGTTGCAGTCGTCGCTGAAGAGCAGCCCGCCGTTCTCCACGTAGCGCACGAGCCCCTGCCGCTCCTTTTCGCTGAAGCGCACCAGCTTGTGCCCCGTCATGAACAGGAACGGGAACGCATTCAGTTCGTTCGAATCGGCCGTGATGACGACTTCGCGCTCATTGACCTTGATGTCGGTGTACTGCAGAATCGCATCGAGGAGGTTGGCGCAGACTTTGGGATTGTAGTCCCAGTCGCCGGAGTCGTACCGCAGTCGGGCGAAGGTGAACTCGGAGGCGCGGTACGCACGCGGCGCGCGAAGCGCCTGCAGCAGCGACGGCGCGGCGGCACCAGCAGCCAGCACCCCGGCCGCCTGCACCAGGAACGTGCGGCGGGAGGGCAGCAGGGCGGGGGAGGGAAGACGGTCGGGCACCATCTCTAGCATAACGGGGTACGGGGCCGTCATGCTGGAGCGGAACCGAACCTGGCCATGGCTGGCCGCGCAGATACCACGGGCCGGGATTGTCCTGTTCCTGTTGGGCTACGTCGTGGCCGCCGCGCGCTACCCGGGTGGCTCGCGGCTCGACCCGCAGGCGGTGGGCTACGCCCACTTCGGCAACTTCTGGTGCGACCTCCTCGATGTGACCAGCTACAACGGCCGCCCCAACGCGGGCCGGCCCGTCGCGCTGGTGGCGACCTGGCTGCTCCCGGTGATGCTACTGCCGCTCTGGTTCGAGCTGCGCCACCTCTGGCCCCGGGCGGTACGCACCCGTTGGATCGTTCCGGCCTTTGGCACCGTCGCCATGGTCGCCACCATCGGTGTGACCACTCGGGCGCACGACGCGGCGATCAATGTCGGCGCGCTCGCCGCCGCGGTCGCGCTCGGCACGCTGCTGTGGCGCCTGCATGCCGCACGGCTCCGGACCCTGTTGCTCACCGGGGCCCTCGCCGTCACCGCCGGCGCCTGCGACTACGCGGCCTACATCGGCGGGGCACCGGCCGCGGTACTCCCCGGCCTGCAGAAGCTCGCCGGTGCGGCGCTGCTCCTCTGGCTCTGGCACCTCAGTGGCGCCCTCCGGGAGACCCGGGCCGCCTAGACGCCCCGATCTCCCGGAACGGCGGCGGACCTCACACCCGGTGCAAACCGGTGCTACACTTGGGCCGATTCTTTCGTCTCCCCGCTTCAAGGAGTGCCGATGCCCGCTGGAGTCGTGTTGTTCTGTGCCGACGTGCCGCGGCTCGCGCGCTTCTATCAGGCGGTTGCCGAGCTGAGCCCGGTGCATATCGAGCCGGGGCTCACCGTGCTTGCCGGTACGCACGTCGAAATCGTGCTGCACGCCCTGCCGCCGCAGTATGTGGAGCCGGTGCCGGTACCGCCGGTGGCGCGCGAGGATGCGTATCTCAAGGCCTACTTCCCCGTGGGCGATCTGGCGCGCACCCGACAGCTCGTGCAGGAGCACGGCGGGCTGATGCACGGCGCCGAGAAAGAGTTCGAGCACCGCGGCCTCCGCATGTGTGACGCCGTCGATCCCGAAGGCAATGTGATCCAGTTCCGCGTTCCCTCTCAGCGCGCATGATCCGACTCGCTCCCGTCTTCTCCCTCGCCCTGCTGGTCAGCACCAGCGCCCCGCTTCACGCGCAACGGCCGGCCAAGGGGATCGTGCCGGTCCGCATCGAGACCGATCGTGGTGTGATTGACGTCGAGCTCGACAGCGCCCGCGCGCCAGTCACCGTCACCAACTTCTTGCGCTATGTCGACGCGGGCGCCTACAACAACGGGCGCTTTCATCGCACCGTGACGCCGAACAATCAGCCGCGCGACTCGGTGCGCATCGAGGTGATTCAGGGCGGCCCCAATCCCGATCGCGAGGGCGCGCGCTGGCCGGCCATTCCGCTCGAGCGCACGAACGTCACCGGGCTCACCCACGTGGACGGGGCGATCTCGATGGCGCGCGGCGGGCCGGATACCGCGACGAGTGACTTCTTCATCTGCGTCGGCGCCCAGCCGAGTCTCGATTTTGGCGGGCATCGCAATCTCGACGGGCAGGGGTTCGCCGCGTTCGGACGCGTGACCAGGGGCATGGACATCGTGCGCACGATCCAGCAGCAGCCAGCGACCGGCACGAACCCGCAAACCCTGACGCCCCCCGTGCGCATCCAACGCATCAGTCGCGTCGCGCGCTAGCGCGCGCCAGCGTTCCCTCGCCCTTCGCTCATGCCGTCGTTCTTCACGCCCCGCAATATCCTCGCCCTCACGCTCTCGCTCGTGTCCCTCGGTCTGCTCTGGCCCGGGCTCGTGCAACCGGTGCTCACCATCAAGGCGACGATGGAGATCTTCGGAAACGTGCGCGAACTCTCGAACGAGACGCGCAGCGTGGTGGGCGCGGTGAAGAGTCTGCATGCCAGCGGCAATGACTTCGTCGCCGGGCTCATCCTGCTCTTCAGCATCTGCGTGCCTGTGCTCAAGGCTGCGTTGCTCGCGCCCATTGTGGCGCTCCGGCACTCGCCCACCGCGTATCGGCTCTACGCCTTCGTGCGCACGATCAGCAAGTGGTCCATGGCCGATGTGTTCGCGGTGGGGATGCTCATTGCGCTCCTCGCCGCCAAGGGCACGGCGAATCTGGAAGCGATCGCCGGCCCGGGCTTTTACTTCTTTGCGAGCTACTGCCTCGTGTCGAACCTCGCGTTCCAGCTGCTCCGCGTGGAGAAGCCGGCGTAACGCCCTACTTCTTGGCGGCCGCCGGCTTCGCCACGATGCGGAACTTGGCGATCGGCTGCTTGTCGAGGTTCACGAAGCCTTCGATGGCTCCATCCGCCGTGAAGCTGCCGTCGTGCTCGAGCTCCTTGGGCGTCGGTGGCGGCGGGGCCGGCTTGCCGGGCACGGGCTTGGTCGGCAGCGGCGTGGCGGTCACGCGGAACGTCACCTTCTTGCCGGTGATGACCACGTTGGAGATCGGCCCCGACCCCTGACCGGGCACGGCGGCGGTCCCGCCGATCGTGCTGCCGGTTTGCGTGAAGGTGTAGAGCACCGGCACGGTGATCGTGCTGTCCTTGAGCGGCACCGACGCCGTGCCCTGCCAGTTCCCGACCAGCGTCGGCGCCGGGGCACTCTTCTCGGGTGCCTTGGGCTGGGCGCTGAGCACGGCCGGTGACAGGATCGCACCGAGCGCTGCGACCAGCGCACCATGCCTCATCTCGCGAACGAACACACGCATCAGGGTTCCTCGGGGAATCGGATGGGAGGAATGTACCGGCGCGCCGCACGGGTGGGGATCCGGCGGGCCCGCCTTAACGTTGAGCGGCCACCACGCGTCCATGGGGGCATCCGCCGTTGCTGTTCCCCCCGCGTCCCGCCGACCCATGCCATACCCCACCCGCCGCTTCCGGTTGCCGATGGCATCGCTGCCCCTGATGGCGGCCACCTGCTATGCGCTGGCCCTCCTGATGCTCGCGGCCTGCGGCGGCGCCAGCAGCACCGCCACCGAAACGACGGGCACCGGCACCAACGGCACCAGCAGTGGGGACGTGCTCGCGCCCTACTACATCGCCTTCGCACTCTGCACCGACGCGGCCGGCCCCGACTGCACCAAGCTGCGCCTCGGCGATGCCTACCTGAGCACCACGAGCGCCGGCGTCGGCAAGCTGTACTCTTGCAATGGCCCCAATCCGAACGCCGGCGGCAGCAACAAGGCACGCATCACCTGGATCGACGACGCGAACGCCACCTGGAACTTGCTGCGCAAGCCGTGGCTGCCGAGCGGCACCTTTGCGCCGGCGTCGGGCACCTACACGGTGCAGGAAGCGAACGGCACACGCACCATCACCGTCAACAACCTGCCGGTGGACGGCAAGATCGGTGACTGGCCCATGTCACGCTATGCGGCGCTCACCGCCATCGACGGCAACCCGGGGACACCGGCGGCGCGCACCTACACGTTCGCCCTCCCGATCGCACCCACGGTGAACGTCACACCGGCGTGTGTACCGCTCGGGGCGATCGGCGTGACCAAGAACGGCGTGGTGATCTACAACGCTGCCGATGGCCGCGGCAATGACGCCGTGGCGAACGAGATCGTAGACGCGCACGGCGGGCACCCGGCGCAGACGGACTACCACTATCACTTCATCCCCGAGCGCCTCGACAACGCGCCGCTCACCGATGGCCATAGTGGCGTGGTGGGCTATATCCGCGACGGCTTCGCCATCTACGGCTACAAGGGGGTGGGGGGCGTCGAGCTACGCAACACCGATCTCGACGAGTGTCACGGGCACTCGCACGGCTCGCTCGGCTATCACTATCACGCGACGCTGGAGTACCCGTATACGGTCGGTTGCTACCGCGGGACGCCACGGTAGCCGGCGGCGGCAGACTGGCGAGGGCGCAGGAACGGGGCAATCTTGGCAGGATCGCCCGTCCCCTTCCCATATCACTCCGACGCTCATGCCGCTGAAGGACGCCCCCGATTACCACGACGCCGACATCGTCCTCCGTCTGTATGAGATGCGCCGCGAGGCGGTCATGCGCGAGTCGCGCAAGGCGCTCATCATGGGGTGGAACCCCACCACGCTCGAGGAGTGCACGGCCGTGCTCGCCGGCGACCACCCGCTGAATGCCGCCTACCGCCAGGTGTCGACCTACTGGGAGATGGCCTACGGCATGATCAAGCACGGCATCGTGCACGGCGACTACATGATGGAAAGCAACGGCGAAGGGATGCTCATCTTCTCGCGCGCCGAGCCGTGGCTCGCGCAGGTGCGGGAGAAGAGTGGCCCGTTCGCCTTCGCCAACGCCGAGTGGGTGGCCAACCACTGCGAGCGCGGCAAGCTGGTTGCGGCGCGGTTCCGTGCGCGCCAGCAGGCGGCGATGGAGAAGGCGAAGGGCTGACCTTCTCGATGCTTCCGCAGACATTTCCGCAGCTCGCCCAGCTGATTCAACTGGCCATCGGCCCCGTGGTCCTGATCTCGGGGGTGGGGCTCATCCTGCTCACGATGACCAATCGCTTCGGACGCATCATCGATCGCGGCCGGCGGGTGGCGGATCTCATTGAAGCCGCGCACGACCCGCATCGCCGCGACGTGCTGCGGCTTCAGCTGCACATTCTGCGTCGTCAGGCGCGGCTCATGCGCATGGCCGTGTCGCTCGTGGTGCTCGCCATCTTTCTCGTGGTAGCGCAGATCCTCGTGACGTTCATCGGCACCGAAGTGGGCGGCATTCCCGTGACGCTCGCGACGCTGCTCTTCTTCGGTGCGCTCCTCTCGGTGCTGGTGGCGATGGGGTTCTTCCTGCGGGAAATCCTGCTCTCCACCACCGCGCACGATCTCGATCTCAAGCGGCATACCGAGGAGCACCCGGTGCCGGCGAAGTCGCAACGCCGTTAGCGCCGCGCGGCCGTATCGCTCACGGCGTCGTGGGCGGTGCGGTGACCGCGTCGCCACGGCCAAAGCGCCGCTTGAGCCGCGGCGTCTGGTACAAGGCCGCCGCCAGCACCGTGAACGCCGACGTGCCCCCGAGGATGAACACGCTCTTCACCGGGCTGCGCCCTTCCATCTCGCGCTCCTTCGTCACGTCGTTCAGCACGCCGATCCATTCCACCGCGGCGATCAGCAGGACTACCTGCATGGTACGCGCGACCCAGCGCTCCTTGATCAGCAGCAGCGGCAGGAATCCCACGAAGATGAGCGTCGCCGGGTAGAGTCCGTAGCGCAGGAAGTGCCCGCCCAGCGTGAGGATGGCCAGGATCGTGGGGAGCAGAAAGAGAAACGTCATGACGCACCTCCCGGGTGCGGAGTGTCCGCCGAGCGCCAGAGCGTCGGTACGAGCGAAAGAAAGGCGAGCGCGGCAATCACGCCGGCCGCACCGGCCACCGGGAACCAGGTCATGAGCGGCAGCCCCGCGGCCGAGGCCTGTGTGGCCAGCCAGGGCCAGCCGATGACCACGAGCGCGGCACACATCACGGCGCCGAGTGAGATGCTGCCGACGGTGTGAAACGAATACGCCAGCCGCGTCGCGAGCGCCGCCGCGAGGAGTGGCGTGACCACGAGCAGCAGTTCGAGATGCGTGAAGGCGATGGTGATTGGCCGCGCGTGCATCAGGTGGTCTACGGTGCCCGTGGCTGCGATCAGCTGCAGCACGCCGATCAGGATGAGCCCGGCCATCGCGGTGCGTCGCACCGGTAGCGGCACAGGCCTACGAGACGGCACCCGATGCGCTGGTCCGATGGTCCATACGAGCCACAGCGTCGCAACGCCCATGAGCCCCACACCCAGGTGTGCCAGCGTCGTGAGCCAGGCGAATGGCGGGTCGGCAGCCACGTAGAGCACCCCCAGTGGCCACAACGCCAGCAGCCAGAGCCACCGCGCGCGATCGAGCCCCCGCTCGGCGCTTTCCGAGGGCGCGCGCAGGGCCTCACTCAACAACGTGCCGGTGGCGACCATCAGCGCAAAGCCGTTCACGAAGAGCGCAAGAAAGAGCTTGATGCCGAATTCACGCCACCAGCCGGTATGAATGCCCTGTGCCGCCAGCACCGCCGGCAGCGTGGTGAGGGCGCCGGCCACGAGCAGCAGGGCCCACGCGGTGCGCCACCAGCGCTCGAGCGCCGGGCGCCCGTACACCGCCGGCCGCAGCACGGCCACGAGCGCAAACCACAGCGCGACGTGCATGGCGCTGAGCACGATGGTGGGCGCCGCGTATCCCCAGCGTGCAAAGGCCAGCAGGGCGATGGCCGACAGCGCGCCGATGCCGTGCACGACCGCCGCAAACAGCCGCGCCCGCGTGGCACTGAACGTGGTCTGCCGCGCGCCCAGCGCCGCCGCCGCGAGCACGATCCATCCGAAGAACGCCGCATGCGAATGCGCGTGCACGGCGTTCGACAGGTTCATTCCCAGCGAGGCCGCCGGCCAGGCCATCGCCGCGCGCATCCAGCCGCCGGTCAGCAACGTGGCCGCGAATGACACGACGGCCCACGCCTGCGCGAGGTCGGCAGGGGCGCGGCGCACGGCCATCGGGGACGAAACGGAAGCAGGCATCTTGGATGCCAATTTCGGCGCCGGTCCGGCCCCCCGATGTCGGGGAACCCCCGAACGGCGTCAGGGGGACGCGGTCGGGCTCGGCAACCCCCGGCGCATGGCCGGTGTCGGAACATGAGAATCGCTCGTTGGTGACCCGCCCCGCCCCCGAGTAGTTGGAGAGACGTATGCGCCGCCTGCTTGCCTCCCTGTGGCTCCTCGCCGCCTGCCACGCCGACGGTCCCCTGGGGCCGTTGGACGTAAGAGCCTGGGCCGCCGCCAAGGCGCGCTGGCAGGCCGCCGGGGTCTCGCACTACCGCTACGAGAGCACGATGGGATGCTTCTGCCCGTCGGAGGTGGTGGTGCCCATCACGGTCGAGTATCGGAGCGGCGTCCTGGTGGAGGCCCGCTACGCCGATGGGCGCGCCGTGCTGCCGAGCTATGCGGCCAGTCGCCCGCCCATCGACACCCTCTTTCAGCACATCCTCGATCAGCAGGGCGATTACGTGGAGCGTGTCGAGGCGAACTACGATCCGCAGTATGGCTATCCGCGCACGCTCAACGTGATCGCCAAGTCGAACATCGCCGACGGGGGCTACTCCCGCGCCATCACGCGATTCGAGGTGCTCCCGTAGGCCGACCGCTTCCCTGACCGCCTGTAGGGGAGCCACCGCTCGAAGCCGGGCCGGGGACGCCGGACATTGGGGGCATTCGCACCCCACCCGGAGATTGCCCCATGCCACGCTTCCCGAAGGACCACCACTCCTGGGCCGAGCCCTGGCGCATCAAGGTCGTTGAGCCGCTCCGCATCACCAGCCGCGCCGAACGCGAGCGGGCCGCGCGCGACGCCGGCTACAACACCTTCCTGCTGCCGTCCGACGACGTCTACATCGACCTGCTGACCGACTCGGGCACCAGTGCGATGTCCGACCGTCAGTGGGCCGGCATGATGCTCGGCGATGAGGCCTACGCCGGCTCGCGTAACTTCTATCATTTGCAGGACGCCGTGCGAAAGTACTATGGCTTCCAGCACGTGATCCCCACTCACCAGGGGCGCGGCGCGGAACACATTCTGTCGCGCGCCCTGATCAAGCCCGGTGATCACGTGCCGGGCAATATGTACTTCACCACGACGCGCGCGCATCAGGAACTTGCCGGCGCGACGTTCCACGACATCATCATCGACGAAGCGCACGACCCGCTCGTTGAGCTGCCGTTCAAGGGCAACGTCGATCTCGACAAGCTCGCGCGACTCGTCGCTGAGGTCGGTGCCGATCGCATTCCCTACGTATCGGTCGCCGCCACCGTCAACATGGCCGGCGGTCAGCCCATTTCCCTCGAGAACCTGCGGGCCGTACGCGCCGTCACGAAGCAGCATGGCATTCGCGTGATCCTCGACGCGACGCGGGCGGTGGAGAACGCCTGGTTCATCCAGCAACGAGAACCCGGGCAGCGGCACCGCACCGTGGCCGACATTCTGCGCGACATGTGCGCCTGTGCTGATGGCGCGACCATGAGCGGCAAGAAGGATTCACTGGTGAACATCGGTGGCTGGCTCGGCCTCAACGACGATGAGGTCGCCGACGAAGCGCGCAATCTGGTGGTGCTCTTCGAGGGGCTGCACACCTACGGCGGGCTCGCCGGCCGCGACATGGAAGCGATGGCCATCGGTATCGAAGAGAGCGTCCGCGAGGAGCACATCCGCAGCCGCATCGGTCAGGTGATGTACCTCGGCCATCAGCTCATCGATGCCGGCGTGCCGATCGTGCGCCCGATCGGCGGCCACGCGGTCTATCTCGACGCCGCCGCCATGTTGCCGCACATCGCCCGCGAGGCGTACCCGGCCCAGGCGCTTGCCGCCGCACTCTACGTGGAGAGCGGCATCCGCAGTATGGAGCGGGGGACCGTCTCGGCCGGCCGCGATGCGGCCACCGGCGAGGACCATGTGCCGAAGCTCGAACTCGTGCGCCTCACCATTCCCCGGCGCGTGTACACGCAGGCGCACATGGACGTGGTGGCCGAGAGCGTGATCGCGTTGCATGAGATCCGCGAGCAGATCAACGGCCTGCGCTTCACCTACGAGCCACGCACGCTGCGCTTCTTCCAGGCGCGCTTCGCGCCAGTCGGCGCATCGCTCTTCACCGATCCCTCACGGCCGGAGCGTGCCTTGGCCATGGCGTGAGCGGAACAGCCGAGAAAGGGGCACGAAGGGCTGTTTCGTCGCTAGCGCCCCTGTTCGCGCGCCGTCACGGAGTTGCCGGCGCGCCCTGCCACGAGCCCGCGGCAGGTTGGTGCGCCGCAGCGGCAGAGAAACGGCTCGGCGCCGTCGCTCACGAATTCGCCGTAGTCGAGCGTCAGTTCCTCACCCGCGGCGATATTGCGCGCCGCCACCACGTCCAAGCCGTTGTAGCGTGTGTTGGCGGCGCACGAGTGGTTCTGCGGGGCCCAGTCGTCGGGGCGCAGGCTCCAGAGGACGAAGACCTCGTCGCTCAAGGGCCACGCATATCGGCGAAACGTGTCCTGTTCGGCGGCCGGCCAGTGCTCGAGGACGTGGCGGCGCGTCACGACCCGCATCGACTGCCCCTCACCGGGAAACACGACGGCTCCGGCGCGCAGCGCCCGGCGCGCGAAAATGCCGTAGCCGCTCACCGCGTTGCCGCGGCGCTCCCACGCGCGCTGCTGCGCTGCGTGTCGCGCCTGGCCCTCGGCGATGATGTGCGCAAAGAAGCCGGCGCGCCCGAGTCCGTCATGCTCGAGGATCCAGTCTGCGCTCCCCTCCGACCCGGTGGGATACCCTACCGAGCAGGTGAAGTTGATCTCGAGAAAGTAGAGCGTCCCATCGGGCGCGACTCGGAAATCGCAGCGCGCGTAGCCGACGCCGGCAAAGCCCTGAAACACCTCGAGCGCAGCGTCGCGCAGCCGTGTCGCGAGCGCGTCGTCACGCACGGGGACGTTGGCGCGCGGATGCAGCGCCGACGTCTTGAGTGCGTAGGTCTTGAAGGCCGTGCCGTCGGGGAATTCGTATTCGACAGGCGTGAGCGCCACCGGTGGCGCACCGCCGATGCCACCCAATACCAGCACCGTGCACTCCCGACCGGCGATGTACTCCTCGACCAGCACGCCGCCATATTCGCTGCGGAGTGCATCCACGCGAGCGCGCATCGCAGGCAGCGAGGTCACCACGGATCCGGCATCGACCCCGAGGCTGTCGCCCGCATGGGCCGGCTTCACAAAGCGCGGCCGCTCCGGTGACACCTCAAGGGCGGCCAGTGCCGCCTCCCACGACGTCTCGTCGCTGCCCGGCGGTGGGACCTCGACGTGCGCGGGCGTCGCCACCCCCACGGTGTACGCCAGGTACTTCATGAGCGGCTTGCTCGGGTCGTACAGCGTAGCCGTCGGACCCGTGTACGGCAGGTTCAGCAGCTCGAGGGCGTGGATCACATCGATGGACGGCACATCCCAGTCGAGGTACCCCTCGCACAGGTTCACGTAGATGTCGTATCCGCGCGCGGCGCACGCCCGCAGCTGCCGGTACGTGGTGCGCTTGTCGAGCATCTCATGATGCACCACACAGCCGGGCAGCCATGGCGTGAGATCCCGCGGCGGATCGTAGTGTCGATAGTCCACCGCGCTCGCCGAATAATCGGGCTGCAGCACGCACACCCGGAGTCCCGGCGGCAGGATCGACGTCACGATCCGTTTGTCAGGCGACCGCGCGCCGCTTCCGCCTGGCCTTCACCGGCACGCGCCGCACCGCATCGTCGAGCAGGCGCGCCACCAGGCTGGCGAACGAGGCGCCGGAGAAGCGCAGAATCGCCCCCACGCTGGTGTAGTTCTCGTCTTCCGACAGGGCACACTGCGCGTTGACCTCGAGCACGAAGAGCTCGCCCGTTGTGCTGCACTGTCGGAGATCCACCCGGCCGTAGCCGCGGCCACCCACGGCCTCATAGGCGAGCAGGCTCACCCGCACGATCTCGTCGGCGAGTGCGCCGGTCACCGGCGCATACTCCCAGAAGAAGTCGCCGTTCGGCATGGGCGTCTCCCGCTCGTAGACCTCCCACAGGCGATCGTACGACAGGAAGCGTTCTTCGGGGCGCAGGCTCGCATGAAAGACCCGCTCTGCCGGCGTATACACGAGCAGACGCTCGGCGTCGGCCGCGTCGCCCACGAGCAGCACCGTGAACTCGCGGCCGCTGACATAGCGTTCCACCAGCACGCCGCCACTGAGCAGATCCCAGCCGTGATAGCCGGCGTGCAACGCCGCCACCTGCGCGGCAAGCGCCTCGGCGGTGTGCACCACACTCGCCGTGGTCACCCCCATGCTCCCCGCGCTCACGGCCGGCTTCACGATTGCCGGCGCGCCAATGGTCGCGAGGACATCGGTCGCGTGGGCCGTGGGGTCCCATGCCTGCCACGGCGCCGTGGGCACCGCACCGGCGTCGAACGCCGCTTTCATGGGCAGCTTCGAAGTGGTGAGGCGATAGAAGGGCGCGTCGGCACCGGTATACGCGAAGCCACGCGCCTCGAGGGCGTCAATGACCTCCACGCCGGGCACGGTATTGCCCTCGTCGCCGTCGCACAGGTTCAGGATGACGGGGAGCGAGGTGCCCGCGGCGCGCGCCTCCGCGACCAGCGCATCGAGGACGGCCTCCACGGTGTGCACGGTGACCGGCTGCCAGCGCCATGCGCGCTCGAGGTGGGCGAAGGCGCGCGTCAGTTCCTCGCGACTCTGGCTGTAGTCGGCGTAGTACGCGAGCGCCGGATCGATCTCGGCGGGCTCGGGCACGAGGACCACAACGAGCCCCGCGGTCATCGGGGCGAACGTATCCACGTGCGGGGCGCGAGGAGGAGAATCGGCCACGCGCTGAAACTATGCGGCTCCGCCCAAAGCGCGAGGGCGTGTCGCGACGCGTCTTAGAGCAGCACGTCGCCGCGACGAACGCCCGCCGCCACCGCCTCGGCCCGTCGGCGGACCCCCAGCTTCTCGTAGAGCGCGTGGAGGTGGAACTTCACGGTGCTCCGCGAAATGCCGAGATGATCCGCGATGGCATCGTTGCTGGCCCCCTCGGCGAGGGCCTGCAGCACATCCCGCTCCCGATCGGTGAGCGTCGCCGACGGTCGCATCTCGGTGGCGACGCCGTCCGCGGTGTGGTCGCCGGCGGCATCCGGCTCGATCGGCGAGGCCATCGTGCGCGCCGCGGCATCGCCGAGCACCACGTCGGCGGCGCTCATGGTGGAGACGAAGCGTACATCCCGCTCACGGGCGAGCGCGTCGCGCAGGACCCGTCGGGCCCATGGGTCCCGCACGTCCAGAAAGACGCGCACGAGATGCGGTCGTTCCACCATCAGCGCCGTCTGCGTGGTGAGTGATCAGGCCGCACGCGTCCATCCATGCTGCAGCCGCGCGGGGCCGTCCACGCGCGCCACGAAGGCATCCACATCGGCCACGGGAATGGCGAGCCCGAGGCCGGCGACAATCATCGTGCTCACTCCGAGGAGGTGACCGTCCGCATCCACGACCGGCCCGCCGGAGTTTCCCGGAGCCAGTCGCAGATCGAGGGTGAGCCACGCGTGGGCGGCGGCCGGGTCGGGAAGTCCGGGGATCCCGTCGAGCCGTCCGTGGGCGTGCACCACCCCGGTGCTGACGGCGTGGCCCACACCGAGCGGATGGCCCACCGCCATCGCCACGGTGCCCGCCCGTGGTATCTGCGGCGCGGGCGGAATCGGGCGCCACGTCGCGGGCGCGTCGTGCACGAGCAGCAGCGCCACGTCGCGCTGCGGATCGCGCGCGACCAGTTCAGCGGGCCGCCGCTCGGCGTCACGACCGGCGACCACCACCGGCGCCACGGTCGCCACATGTGCGTTCGACACGATCAGGCAACTCGCGTGTGCGTCACGCGCCCACACGACGCCCGCGCCCTGGTGCACGCCGCGCCGCCCGGCGTGCACCTGCACCACGCCGTCGAGCAACCGCGCGATCGGCGCAACGGGCGACCGAGGGTCACGCGCGGCACTCATCCGCGCCGTCCTCGTCCGCCACGCCGCGCCGGACCGGCGTCGCGCGGACGCTCGCCCACCGTCACGGTCTGCGTCGTGCGCTGGCCGCCACGCAGGAGGTCGAACGGCAGCGCCGAGCCGGGCGCCGTACGCTCGAGCAGATCGAGAACCTCGCGCGGTTCATGCACGTCGTGTCCATTCACCCCCAGCACGATGTCGCCCACGAGCAGGCCGCTGCGCGCGGCCGGTCCGCCGTCGGCGAGCCCCACGATCAGCAAGCCACCATCGCGACCGTTCGCCCCGGCCGTGGCCGCGTCGGGGAAGCGAACCGGCTGCATCGCGGCGCCCAGCCAGCCACGTGCCACATAGCCGGTCGTCAGCAACTGCGTCACGACGCGGTCCACGTCGGGGCGCGGAATGGTGGTGGCCATCGCCTGACTCAGTCCACCGGAGTTGAGGCCGTGCACACGCCCGTGGGCATCGACCAGCGGGGTGCCACCGAAACCTGGATAGAGCGTGAGCCCCGACTGAATCTGCTGCGAGTACTCCGCGCCCTTCCAGCTGCGCCACGCCCCACCTACCTGACTCACCGCCCCAAAGGCGACGCGCGGTCCGCGGGCATCGAGACGGGCCACCGCCAGTACCAGGTGTCCGGGACGCAGCGCGGTGGGGTCACCGGCCGCCGCCACGGGCAGAGAGGCAACCGCCGCCGACCGGAGCACGGCCACATCACTCACCGGGTCGTGCCCGACGAGGGTGGCATCCACCCGCTCGCCTGAGGAGAGGGTCAGCATGATTCCGGTATCGCGACGGACCGTCGCGGCCGTGGTAACGACCAGGTCATCGCGCCAGTGTACCCCGGTACTCGCCAGGCGTTCTCGGGCGTGCACGGCGACCACACTCCGGGCGGCCTCCTCAACGGCGGCCGCGAGCTGATCGGAGACGGCGGCGAGGGTCAGCACATCATGGGACATCCAAGGGCTCCAGTACGGGTAAGGCAGGGGCACATCGATCGGCCCCCGCGGCTCCCGAAGAGTTGGCCGCCGCTGCCCGCGCCAACACTGGCCAATCGGCCAGGGTGACTAACTTTCCCCCGTTCCCGTGGTGGTCCCTTCAGCGCTGCGCCCGTGCCGACTCTCTCTGATTTCCAGCTCACCGCGATCGACGGATCGCCGATGTCGCTCGCCCCGTACGCCGGCAAGGTTGTGCTGGTGGTGAATGTGGCCAGCCAGTGCGGCTTTACGCCGCAGTACAAGGGGCTCGAAAAGCTGTGGCGCACGCATCGTGACGCCGGGCTCGTGATCGTCGGTTGCCCGTGTGATCAGTTCGGTCATCAGGAGCCGGGGAACGAGGCGGAGATCGCCGAGTTCTGCAGCCTGACCTACGACGTCACGTTCCCGCTCAGTGCGAAGCTCGAGGTGAACGGCGCGAACGCGCATCCGCTCTGGCAGTGGATGCAGACCGCGAAGTCCGGTCTGCTCGGCACCACCGGCATCAAGTGGAACTTCACCAAGTTCCTGATCGGGCGTGACGGCACGGTCGTCAAGCGCTTCGCGCCGAACGACACGCCCGAGAGCATCGAGTCGGCCATCGTGCGCGCGCTCGGCACGCCCGGTGGCACGCCGATCGTGACGCCGCCGCTCGGGACCGACGCCATCGGCGGCTGAGCAGCGCCGCGCGCGGCGTTAGGCAGCGATTCGCCGCGCGAGATCGAGGAGCCGTTCATCGCTCCCCCGCGGCCCCACCAGCGACATCCCCAGTGGGCAGCCATCGCGCAGCACCAGCGGCAGATTCACCTGCGGCAACCCGCCGAGCCCCGCCACACAGAGCAGACTGAGGCTGCGTTCACGCACCGACACCGTTTCGGTGGGTGGGAGTCGCAGCGGCGGGGCGATGTCGGGCACGGTGGGCATGACGAGCACGGCGTCGTCACCGAGCAGCGCATCCAGATGCGCACGAATCGCGGTGCGACGTGGGGCGGCCGCCGCAATCTCCGCCGGGTCCGTGCGGGACACGATGTCGAAACGCGTGGCGATCTGTGGGCCGAACGTGGGGTGCACCGCCTGCACCCACGGGCCATGCGCCTGCCAGATCTCCGCGTGCTGCAACGTGCGAAAGGTTTCGAACCACTCGCGCAGCGAGGTGTCGGCGACGGTCACCGGGGTGAGCGTGCCCAGGGCGCCGCGCACATGCGCCAGCGCCAGATCGAAGGCCGGCTGTGCCTCCGCATTGAGCAGCGCGACCGCGTCGGTCGCCAGCAGCACGCGCGCTGGCCGCGCGGACCCGGCGTCGCGCCACTGGGCGCCGAACAGCACGCGCCCGACCTGTTCCAGCACGGCCCCGGAGCGCGCGAACCACCCAACGGTGTCAAAGCTCGGGGCGAGCGGGCAGGCGTGTGCCAGCGACAGGCGTCCATGCGTCGGACGAATGCCGTAGATACCGCAGAAGCTGGCCGGCGCACGCACCGAGCCACCGGTGTCGCTGCCGATCGCGAAGTCCACGAGGCCGCCCGCGACCGCAGCGGCCGACCCACTCGACGAACCGCCGGGTACGCGCCCGGGCGCGGCCGGATTGATCGGCGTGCCGTAGTGCGCGTTCTCTCCGGTCAGGCTGAAGGCCATCTCTTCCGTGTGCGTCTTCCCGACCATGGTCGCCCCCGCGGCGAGCAGCCCGTCCAGGAGCGACCACGACGCCACCGCCGGCTCGTGGGTGCGCAGCCAATCGGGGCTCCCGAACCCCGTGCGATGGCCGGCCACGTCAAAGAGGTCCTTGAGGCCGAACGTCAGCCCGTCGAGCAGGCCGTGCCCCGTGGCGGCGAGTTCTACATGCGTGTGGCGGCAGAACGCGCCGAGCGCGTCGCGATCGAGAATCGACATACCGGGTAAATTGGCACGCAGACCCGCGCCCCGCCCGCCGACCGGTACCTTCTCGCCATGACCACACTGCGCACGCTCTTCGCTTCGGCGACCCTCACCGGCGCACTGTTCGCCGCGTCGCTCCCCGCGCAAACGCCCCTCGACGCGAACCAGCGGGAGGCACGCGACATCCTGCGCCAGCTGGTGAACATCAACTCGACCACCGGCACACTGGGCGTGAAGCGCGCGGCGGAGGCCATGGCGGCCCGCTTCCGGCTTGCCGGTTTCCCCGCCGCTGATGTGCAGCTGCTGGGGCCCAAGCCCGAGCTCACCGCGCTCGTCGTGCGCTATCGTGGGCGCGCAACGGGCAAGAAGCCCGTGCTGCTGATGGCGCATCTCGACGTGGTGCCCGCGAAGCGCGCCGACTGGCCCTTCGATCCGTTCGTGATGCAGGAGAAGGACGGCTGGTACTACGGCCGTGGCGCCGAAGACGACAAGGCCGGGGTCGCCACGATCGTGGCGACGCTGCTGCGCTACAAGCGCGAGACGTATCTGCCCGATCGTGATCTCATCGCCGTGTTCAGCGCCGATGAGGAAACCGATGGCAACAGCATGCAGTGGCTGCTCAAGCAGCACCGGGCCCTGCTCGACGCCGAGTATGCGCTCAATGCCGACGCCGGCGGGGTGAATCTCGAGGGCGGCCAGGCGCTCACGCACACGCTCCAGGCGAGCGAAAAGACGTACGCCAATTTCAAGGTCGAAGCGACCAATCCGGGCGGTCACAGCTCCGTGCCGCGCAAGGACAACGCGATCTATGATTTGTCCATCGCACTCGCGGCGCTCGCCAAGTACGAGTTCCCGGTCCGGCTCAACGAAGTGTCGCGCGCGTACTTCCAGCAGAGTGCTGCGGCGCAGCCGGCCGATATTGCCGCGCTCATGACCGCGGTGGCCACCAATCCGAATGGGCCCGCGGCGGCGCAGCTCGCTGAAAAGAACCCCTACTGGAGCTCGGTCATGCGCACCACCTGCGTGGCCACCCTGCTCACCGGAGGGCACGCCGACAATGCGCTGCCGCAGCGGGCCACGGCGAATGTGAATTGCCGCATGCTCCCCGACGACCCCACCGACAGTGTGCGTGCCGCCCTGCAACGCGTGATGGGCAGCGCGGTGAAGGTCACCCTCGACTGGCCGGTGGTGACGAGCCCGGTGTCGCCGCTGTGCTCAGACCTGATGACCGTCGTCGAGCGCCTGACGCGCGCGCAGTTCCCAGGCGCCACCGTGGTCCCGGAGATGTCCACCGGTGCCACCGACGGGCTTTTCACGCGCAATGCCGGCATTCCCACCTATGGCCTGTCGGCCATCGCCTTCGAGCAGCGCGAGCCGAGTCGCGCGCATGGCCAGGAGGAGCGCGTGGGGGTGAATGCCTTTCATGCGGCCGTCCGGTTCTGGTACGACATGGTGAAGGCGCTCACGACGCCATCGGTGACGCCGTGAGCGCGTCCCACCGCGCTACTTGACCGTCACCGACACCGTCGCGCTGTTGTTCGCGACGGTGGCATCGCCGCTTACCGAAGTCATGCTCCCGCTCAGCGCATAGTTCCCGGCTGAGTTCGGCGCCGTGAGTGCCAGCACGAAACCCGTGCTGCCACCCGGTGCGAGATCGGGGAGGGCGGTGCAGGTCACCGTCTGGCCGCTGATGCTGCACGAAGCGCCACCGGCGTCGGGCGTGATGCCCAGCAGGCTCACGCCCGCGGCGACCGTGGCGGTGAACACCGGCGTCGCGGCCGTGCCTTTGCCACTGTTGCGCACGGTGAAGGTCGCGGTGAAGGCTCTGCCCGCGGCGGGCGACCCGCTCGAAGCCTTCGCCGTCATCTGCAGATCGGGGAGCGCCGTGCCGGTGCCCGTGCCGATGCCCGTCCCGCCGCCGCCCGTCTTCACCGCCGGCAGCACGTGCATGTTCACCGACGCGCTGTCGAGATACGTGTAGAAGGTGGGGGTCTTGGCCATGGTAAACTCCCACGACTTGTAGTCGCCTTCATTCAGCAGCTTGATCGGCACCACGGCCTGCTTGGACGTGCCAGCCGCGAGTCCATTGAAGAACCAGACGCGACAGACGTCAGAGTAGACGTTGGCGGCCAGTCCGTCATGCGTGCCGCGATACGCCTCGCACTGGATGCGCGGCTCGGTCAGCTGCACGTCGATCTGCCGCTTCACGCCCGCCGGGATGAACACCTCGCCGAAGACCGTGTCCGCATACGATGCCGGCCCGGCATTGCTCACGGTCATCACGAGATTCACGATGTTGCCGGCGTTCAGATCGCCGGTCACGGCGAACGTCGAACTGATATCACCAGACAGTCCGGGCCTGGTGATCGCACGCGGCGCGGCAAGCGTCGGGGCGGTGGAGGATTCCCCGCAGGCTGCGAGCGCGATCGCGAGCGGGAGGAGAGCAAGAAGTCGGCGCATGAGAATCGGTCGTGGAGGAGAGCCGCCGGCGGCATGCCGGTGATGCCTCCACGCCGAGCAAGTCCGACGCCACCGCGTCGGTCGGGCTAACGCACTGCCCATCAACAGGTTGGCGGCAAAATCGGCCGCGGCAGCGGCGACCAGATCGTGTCAGCCTGTCACGCATCGTGACAGGCGCGCCGCCGCTATCGCTTTACCGCAGGCGCGGCCGCGGGCACCCGCGTCCACTCCGCGAGCTGCGCCCACCAGGCATCGGGACGGACCCCCTCCGTCGTGATCGCGGTCGACACACCACTCAGCGTGTACGGCTCGAAGAGCCAGATCGCCGGCGCATCCTCAAGAATGAGGCGATACGCGGGTTGGAACGCGCGACGCGCGGCCGCGGCATCGGTCGTCCGGAGCCCGGTGGTCACGGCACTGTCAAACGCGGCGCTCGCGTAGAGCCCGAAGTTCGGCCCGCCCTTGAGGCGACTGGCGTCGCTCCCCCACACGCCGCGAATGCCACCGAGATCGGGGTCGGCCCCAATGGCCATGATCGCCGCGTCAAAGTCACCGGCGGCGAGGCGGCCCATGAACGCGCCAAACTCGAGTGACGTGATCTCCACCTGCGCCCCCAGCGCCGTGAACATCGGCTGCAGCACTTCGGCGAGTCGCACCCGTTGCGTGCTGGTCCCCGGCACCAGCAACGAGAAGCGGAGCGGGGCGCCTCCCTTGGCGCGCACGCCGTTCGCACCGCGCACCCAGCCCAGTGAGTCCAGCACCGCACGGGCGCGCAACGTGTCGTAGGCGATCGCCGGCAGCAGCGTGTCGGCACCCAGCTGAATGCGCGTGACGGGACCCAGTGCGACACGCGCCTCGCTGCCCAGCACCTGCTGCACCGCGAGCGCGCGGTTCACGCCGGCACTGAGCGCGCGCCGCAGCTCGCGCTGGCCGAACAGCGGATGCGGCACGGTGGCCGACCGCGGCGCCATAAGATTGAACTGCAGGTACCCGTACGCGAGCCCGGGCGAGCGGAGCACGCGCACATTCGGATGCTTCGCCAACTCCGCGACGCCGTCCGGGCGTACGCCTTCAAGAAAATCAGCGTCGCCGCTGGTGAGCCGGAGCATCGCGGCCGCGGGATCGGGGGCGATGGTCCACACCACCCGATCGAGTTTGGCGCGTCCACGGTAGTTCGCCGAATCGGTGATCAGCTCGATGCGGGTCCCCGCCTGCCAGCTGCCAAAGCGAAACCGTCCACTCCCCACGGGCTGACGCGCAAACGCGGACGATCGCCAGGAGGCGCGCGGAATGCTGTCGAGCAGATGCTTCGGCAGCACCCGCACTTGGGTGGCCGCATCACTGAACTGACTCGGCCCGCGCCGGGCGAACCAGACGCGGACCGCGTGCGCCCCCGTGATCTGCACACTGTCGATATCGTGCAGCGCCTCGCGGGTGGGCGAACCCAGCGCGGAGTCGGCATACGCCGCAAAGCTGAAGCGCACATCCTCCGCCGTCACCGGCTGGCCATCGTGCCACCGGGCGTTGTCGGCGAGCGTGAAATCGATCGCCAGCGAGTCGGCGCGCCAGCTCCATCGCGTTGCAAGCGCCGGCGCGTAGCTCAGGGTGCCGGCGCTGTCCATCGACGGCTGCACCAGCCGGTCGAACAGCTGATCGGTGATCTGGAGCGCCTGGCCCGTGAGGGCGAGCGGCGGCAACAGCAGATCGGCATCGGCCACGGCGCTGATCACGAGCGTGCCGCCCACGCTGGGCGAGGCGGCGGTGTCGGCTGGCGCACCGCAGGCGGCCAGCAGCAGCGCACCGGTAACAGGAAACAGGAAGCGCGTGGCCTTCGACATCACGTATCACCCCGGGGAGTAGGCGGGGTGTGCCCCGGTCCGGGGCGCCCGCTCAAGGCAGTGGATGACCGCGCGCCGCGAGCCAGCTGGTGACGCTGCTCAACTCCGTCGGCGCGTGCATCTCTTTGAAAATTGTGGCCGCGTGACGCGCGTCGTCCAGCGGCGACGCCTGATCGCCGAGCGCCCAGTTGACCTGCGCGCGCGTCCAGCGGCATTCGGCCTCGATCAGGCGATTGCCATGTTCCGCCGCGAGCGGTACCGCCTCGTCGAGCGTGCGCCGCGCTTCGGGGAGGCGCCCCAGCGTCCACTGCGCCGCGCCACACAGGCGCAGCGCGTCGGCCTGTCGCGCGGGGTCGGGGACCGCGCCCAACTCCTGCGCCGCGCGCGAGGCCGTGGCTTCGGCCAGCGCCGCATCCCCCTTGAGCAGGAAGATCTCGGCGCGCCCCACCCGCGTCAGCGCGACCAGGTGCTGATTGCGCACCTGGCGTGCGAATTCCGCCGAGCGCCGCTCGTGCTCGTCGGCGTGCTCGAGCCGCCGCAACTTGCGAAGCGTAATGGCCGTGTTGTGATAGCTCTCGGCGATGCCGTTCACATTGCCGATGCGCTGATACGCCGGAATGGCCAGGTTGTAGAGGCCCAGCGCCTCGGGGAGCCGCCCACGAATCGTGGCGATGACCGCGAGGTTGTTCATCGACCGCGCGAGCAACAGGTCATCGCCATCGGCGCGCGCGATATCGATCGCGCCGGTGAACACGTCCTGCGCCCGGTCCAGCTTGGCCTGCTCGAGGCACGCCGCCCCGAGCAGGTTGGCCGCGCGGCGGATCACCGCGCGGTCGCCACTCAATCGCAACGAGCCGTCCCGCTCCATCAACCACGCCTCGGCTTCCACCGGGTGTCCCGTACGCATCAAGCCTTCCGCATGCAGCACGACGACCGCCGGGCTGACGGCTGCGGGCGTCACGGGCGACGCCTCACAGTACGCCTGCACGGCACGCACGAGCTCGCCCCACGCCCCGGCTGCGGCCAGGGTGCGAGTGCGCTCGAGGAGCACGTCGTCGTTGGGAATCTGCATGGGAGCGAGCGCGCGGGAGCGCTGCGGCGAATGCGAGAAGTGGGCGGAGCGGAAAGGGCTTAGTAGGCGATGACGTAGTTGGTGAAGCCCGGGATGTAGGCGCTGACGGATTCGAGCGCCGTATCCACCGTGCTCGTCTGCTTCACCCAGGGCGCAGTGTCCGTCTCCTGCTTCCAGATCGCGAGCGCCGTCGCCGTGCTGGTGCCGGCCGCACTGGTGTGGTTGTACCAGAAGGCGAGCTGCGCGACGTTGTTGCCCTTGAACTGGATGCCGGCCGGCTCGAAGTGCGTCTTGAGCGTGGTCAGGTCGGTGACCTGCATGGAGATGAGCACCGAATCGCCCTTGGCGAGCTTGGTGCCATTCGGCAGCACGATCGTCGCGTCCTTCTTGATGCGCAGGCGCACGATGCGATCCCCATTACCGCCCGACGTGCCGGCCACAAAGATCTCGCCCGTGCGATCTTCGCCGACCTTGGCGTAGAACGACACGACGCTGCCATCGGCGGTGCCCGGCACGGCCGTGATGAACACCGGCGTGCTGCTGCCGCCGCTCCCGCCGGTGCCGCCGCCACCGCCACCACCACCACCACCACCACCACCGCCACCCGAGCCACCGCTCAGGCGAGCGTCGGCGCCGACGCCCGCGGGCGACGAGGGATCACAGGCCGCCAGCACGGCGGTGGCCAGGGCGACAACGCCCAGCATCAGCTTGCGCATCTTATTCTCCGGTCTCTTCAGTGGAGGCATCCCCATCGAGCAGCCGCAGCAGCCGTGGACGGGAGATGCCGAGTTGGCGCGCGGCTTCGGACTTGTTTCCGTCGGTCAGCCGCAGCATCTCGTCGACGGCGGCCCTGGTGAGGGCCGAGAGGGTCGTGGGGAACGGCAGGGCGCCGCTCTTGCTACTGCCTGGACGCCCGCTTTCGAGCGACAGGTCCGGCGCATCCACGCGGCCGCCTTCACACAGCAGCACCGCGCGTTCGATCACATTGCGCAGCTCGCGCACATTGCCCGACCATGCATGCAGGCGAAGCACCTGCTGCGCCGCCGGGGTCAACTTCGGGACGGGCATGTCGTATTCATCGGCGAACCGCTTCACGAAGAACTCCGCGAGCGGCACGATGTCGGTGCGGCGATCGCGCAACGCCGGCAACTCGATGGGGACGACGTTCAGGCGATAGTAGAGGTCCTCGCGGAACTCACCGCGACGGGCGGCCTCGCCGAGATGCACGTGCGTCGCGGCAACCACGCGCACATCCACCGGAATGAGGCGCGTGCCACCGACGCGCCGGATCTGCCGCTCCTCGAGGGCGCGGAGGAGCTTCCCCTGCAGCGGGAGTGCGAGGTGGCCAATTTCGTCCAGGAAAAGCGTGCCGCCATCGGCCATTTCGAAGAGGCCGGGCTTGGACGTGTGCGCGTCGGTGAACGCGCCCTTCTCATGGCCGAACAGTTCGCTTTCGAGGAGCTGTTCAGGAATCGCGGCGCAATTGATGTCCACGAAGGGCGCATCACGACGCGGCCCGTTGTAGTGGACGGCGCGCGCCAGGAGTTCCTTGCCCGTGCCCGTTTCACCCTGAATGAGCACGGTGACATTGCCGCGCGGAATGACGCGTGAGGCCTTGTCGAGGGCGGCACGCAGGGCGGGGCTGTCACCGAGAATGCCGTCGAAGGTGTACTTCGCGCGCTCCCCCGAGGCGAAGGAGGCGGCCTGCTGCGCGCGGCGGTTCTTCTCCGCGCGATCGCGCAACCAGCTCTTGAGCGCTTCGATATCGCCGGGGAGCGCGAAGTACTCGGCGGCGCCCGCCCGCATCAGCGAGACCGCGACGCGATGATTCGGCACCGCCCCCACCACGATCGCATCGCGATCGTCCACGCCCCAACTGCGGAGCACCGATTCCGCCGCGCCTTCTTCGCCACCCGCGGCGATCAGCCGGATCGTATTGGCGGCCGCCGAGAACTCGCCGATCGCGCCAACGCTGCGACAGGGAATACCCAGTTCACCGGCGAGCGACTCCCACAGCGTCTCGAATGAGGCGCTGAGCAGGAGCACATCCAGTGAAATGGCAGAGGTCGGCAAAGCGGCGCGGTCCAGCAGTATGATTGTACGAGGAGTCCGGACGGCTGGGTTCGGTATTCCCGGCGTGGTGAACGATACTTCGCACGGCAACTGTTTCAATGCCGCAGATCGCGAAATTGCTGAGCTTGCTTTATGCAACACGGGCGACGACACGGCCAGCTGCGTCATGCGGATCGCCCGGTGAACCCGTGAAGCACTCGACCGGCCGACTAACCGGACGCAGCGATGGCCCTGGGATCGGTGCCATGCCGTTCATCCCAGCAAAAAGCGCGCCCCGGATCAGGCGCGCCTGGTGTTGTCTAAGTATATATTTTACAGAGCGTTACGGATTTATCAGGCAACTGGAGATGGCCCCGCGCTGTATCGCCGACGCCCGCGCTGTATCGTGGCGTTACAACCGAGGGAGCGCCTGATCCTCCTCCGCCACCCGGTCGGCGACGCTGAACGCCGCGCTGACCACCACGGTGATCAGGAGCCCGGGGCCCAGCAGCAGCCAGCGCGCCGACCCGAACACGTCGCCCGTCTCCAGCAGGACGCGGCCCCAGCTGGGGAGGGGGGCCGGCACACCCAGCCCCAGAAACGACAGCCCGGTCTCGGCGAGGAGCAGTTGGCCGAACTCCGCCGACGCCCATACCAGGAGCGTCCCGGTGAGATGGGGCAGCAGATGCACGCGGAGCAGCCGCGTGCGGGTCACACCCAGCGCGCGCGCCGCCGCCACGCGATCCTCGGCGAGTTGGCGCCGCAGCGTGCGATGCACCAATCGCGCGAGATCGAACCAACTCACGCCCCCAAGGAGCGCCACCAGCACCCACGGCGACGACGCTCCCGCGAACCCCGCCGCGGCAATCAGCACCACCAGTCGCGGCACGGCCGCGCCGCTGTGCACGAGCGACAAGACCGCGCGTTCACCCGCGCGCCCCAGAGAGGCCGCGAGGCTCCCCACGACGACCCCAAGCACGGTCGCAAGACAGAGTGCCGCCGAGGCCACCCCAATGGAGTAGCGCGCGCCGGCGAGGAGTCGGCTGGCGATATCGCGCCCCAGCGCATCGGTCCCCAGCCAATGCATCGCCGACGGACCGAGACTGTGCTGCGCGACGTCGGCCGGAATCGCGAGTGGATCGTGCGGCGCGATCCACGGTCCGACGAGCCCCAACAGCAACGCACCGCCCAGCAGCGCGACCGCGGGCGTGCGCCAGCGCAGTGGCTGGTGCCCGGGCAGCATCAGGCGATCGTCGGCGGCGTGGACGCGGGCGCTCACGGATGCCGCACCCGTGGGTCGAGCCACGCCGTCATCGCGTCGACGACCGAGCTCCCCACCACCGTGAGCACCGACGCGAGCAAGGCCAGCACGAGCACCAGGCCATAGTCGCGCGCCCCCACGGCCTGCACGAGCACCTGACCTGCGCCGGGCCATCCAAAGACGCGCTCCACGAACACCGCCCCGCCCACCAGCTGCGGCAGCGACACCGCGACCATCACCAACCAGGGCGTGAGCGCCCCGCGTACCACATGGCGCCACACCAGTGGTGACTCGGGCACCCCCCGTGCGCGCACCGCACGAGGAAGTGGCGACGCCAGCACCGGCAGCACCGCGGCGCGCTGTGCGCGCGCAAAGCGCGTCAGGGCGAGCAGCGTGAGGGTGAGCACCGGGAGCACCGCGTGTCGCGCCACATCGGCGGCATGCCCCCATCCCGGGGCACGCGCATCCACGCAGGTGCGCGGATCGCAGACGCCCTGCATGGGCAGCAGGGGCCAGGTCACGGCGAGCGTCGCCAACAACACCAGCGCGAGCCACGCATCCGGCACCGCCGCGAGCAATCGCAGTCCCCGCAGCGCCCATCGGCTCAGCGGATGCGTGCGACGCACCGCCAGCATCGTCCCACCCACGAACCCCACGCCCGCGGCCAGCAGGAGGGAGGTGCCCATGAGGAGCAGCGTCCACGGCAGCGCATCGCGCAGCACGGCGACCACGGGACGCTGCTGACTCCAGGACCACCCGAGCTCACCACCGAGGAGTCCGCGCCAGAGTGCCAGCCACTGGTGCGCCACACTCTGCGCGGGATCGAACGTCTGCGCCCACGCCGCACGCACGGCCGGCGAGATGCGCGCGTCGGCCTGCATGAGCGCGAGCGGATCGCCGGGCGCGAGATGCAGCAACCCCACCACGAGCACGCTCACCGCCGCGAGCACGAGGCACAGGTCGAGTCCGAGCCGCAGAAGACGCTGAAAGAGCAACGAGATCACATCCGCACGGGGGGAGGGTCAGCAGCAGAAGCTACTTGCCAACACTGCCGCGCGTGCGCAGGGTGTAGGGATGCGTACCTCCTCATTCTTCCTGACCGCGCTTGCCGCTGGCCTCACCGCGTGCGGGGGCGACAAGGCGCCGGCGGCCGATACGGCCAAGGCCCCCACCGACAGCGCCGCCGCCACGGCCGCCGCGCCTGCGCTCGGCCCGGGCGAAGCGATGCTCCCCGTCACCGGCGGTCGCATCTGGTACAAGGTGAGCGGCACCGGCACCGGCACGCCCATGATCCTCATTCATGGCGGCCCGGGCATGGGCAGCTTCTACCTCAAGAGCATGGAAGCGCTCGGCGATGATCGCCCGGTCGTGCGCTACGATCAGCTTGGCGCCGGCAAGTCGGATCGGCTGACCGACACCACGCTCATGACGATCCCGCGCTACGTGGAGGAGCTCGACTCACTCCGCCGCACTCTCAAGTATGACAAGGTGTTCCTCAACGGCAATTCGTGGGGCACCATCGTGGCCGTCGAGTACTACAAGGCCCATCCCGACAAGGTGGCGGGCATCCTGTTCAGCGGCGAAGCGTTCGATATCAACGCGGCCGAAAAGGAAATCAACGCCGCCGTCGCGAAGCTCTCGCCGGAAGCACAGGCCGCGTTCGCACAGTACAACAAGGACAAGAACCTCGAGGCGCCCGCCTACAAGAAGGCCGTCGACGAGTTCTATGCGAAGAACGTCTTCCGTCGCCCGGTGAAGGCCGATCTCGACTCGATGATGGCCATGATCGGCGCCGAGCAGTACCGCTACTTCCAGGGTGAGAACGAAACCATGGTGGTCGGGACGCTCAAGGGGTACAGTGCCATGAGCATCCTCCCCACCATCAAGGTGCCGGTGCTCATGACGACCGGCGAGTTCGATGAACTCGGGCCGAAGACGATCGAACAGCACGCCAAGCTCATTCCGGGCGCGAAGTTCATCGTCTACAAGGACGCCGCGCACGTGACGCAGTGGGACGCCGCGGAGCAGAGCGTGAAGGACGCGCGCGAGTTCTTCCGGTCGATCGACGCCAAGAAGTGAGCGACGATCGTCGCAAACCCACGACCGTCCAGATCGGGGAGCACGACTATGCGCGTGCTCCCCGCTTTGCGTGGCCGGGTGAAGTGGTCCTTGGCGTTGGCGATGCGCAGCGCGTGGTGCCCGGCACGTGGCAGCTGGAATTCGCCCCGCGGGCGCTGGTGCGTGCCGGCGCCGGCGATGCGCTGCCGGCGACCACGGACGCACACGAGTGGACGGCGCGTCTGACGCAGATCATGACGCTGCAGGAGCCGGGCGTGCAGCTGCGCCTCGGGGCGATGCACGATGGGACGTGGCACACCCTCGAGGTCACCGTGCCCACCCGGCCGCCGACGCTCGTGGAGTTCGATCGCGCGGCGCTGACGCAGCTCACCGAGCATACCGCCGTCGCCTTGCGCGTGCTCGCCTGATCGTCGTTGCACCGATGTCCGATCTGGCGACCCCCTATCGAGGCCAGCGGATGGCGCTCGCCACCCAACATGGCAAGGGTGACGCGGTGGCACGGCCGCTGGAGGTGCATCTGGGCGCGTCGGTGCGCGTCGCGGCAGTCGATACCGACCAGCTGGGCACCTTCACCGGTGAACGCGAACGGCCGGGACCAGCGGCCACCGTGTGTGAACAGAAGGCGCGCCTGGGCATGGCCGCACTCGCGCTGCCCTATGGTCTCGCCAGCGAAGGGAGCTTTGGTCCGCACCCGGCCGCCCCGTTTGCGTCCGGCGGCGTCGAGCTGCTGACGTTCGTCGATGACGTGCGAGGTCTGGTCGTCACCGAGCAGTCGCTGACGTTCGACACGAACTTCAGCCACCGCGTGGTGACCCGCGCCGCCGAGCTCGACGAGTGGCTGGGCGCGGCGCGTTTTCCCTCGCACGCGCTCATCGTCCGCGCCGCGGAGGCGCCGTGGTCCACGCCGATCGACAAAGGGATTCGCGACCGGGGCGAGCTCGCCGCGGCGGTCGACGCCGCCGTACGCGCCTCGCCCGTGGGACGGGCGCAGGTGGAAACCGACATGCGCGCGCACTGCAATCCCACGCGCATGGCCCACATCGCACAGCTGGCCGAGCAACTGGCACGCCGCCTCGCCACGCCATGTCCAGAGTGCGGCGCGCCCGCCTGGGGGGTGACGAGTGTCGAGCGGGGATTGCCGTGCGCGTGGTGCGACACGCCAACCGAACGTGCTCGCGGCGAGTGGATGGGCAGCCCGGCGTGCGCGCATCGCGCCTTCCGTCCGCGGACCGACGGGCGGAGTCACGCCGATCCGGGCGAATGCCTCCGCTGCAATCCGTAATCGCGGGGGCTACTCGTCGTCTTTCGACGGCCGTTCCTTCCGGCGCGTCCATGCGAGGAAGAACACCGACCCCACCATCAGTGCCGTGCGAATGAACAGCGCGGCCAGCAGCGCCAGAAACAGCGCGATCGCGCCGTAGGCGATCCAGTTGCCCAGGGAGCCGGCGTTCTCCACTAGCGCCGCTCCATCAGCGAGAGGGCCGGTACCGTCATCATGGTCGTGACCAGCGCCATGATCACCATCATGGCGAAGAGCGCCGGCGAGAGCACGCCGAGGTCGAGGCCGATGTTGAGCACCACGAGCTCCATCAGGCCGCGCGTGTTCATCAGGATGCCCAGCATGCCCGCATCGCGCCACGACTGACCGCTCGCGCGCGCCGCCACGGCGGTGCCGCCCACCTTGCCGATGATGGCCACCGCGAGAATCATCGCCAGCGGCACGAGCGTGGCACCGACGCCGTCGAACACGAACGCGGTGCGCAGCCCCGTGTACGCGAAGAAGAGCGGCAGCAGGAGCACCACCAGCAGATCACTCAGCTGCGCCGCGGCCCGTTCACCGAAGGCGCGGCCACGCGGCATCACGGCTCCGGCGATGAACGCGCCGAACAGGGCATGCACACCGATCGCCTCCGTGACTGCGGCCGACACGAGCGCCACCAGCACCATGACGGCGATGGCCGACGTCGGGAGTCGCTCACCGTCGGGGGCGGTCGGCACGAGGCGCTCGAGCCACGGACGCACCACGCGCAGCATCAGCAGCAAGAAGAGCACGGTGCCGCCGAGCGAGAGCGCCAGCGCGCTCCCCACCGAGCCGGCCTTCACGATGGCCACCACGATCGCGAGCAGCATCCACGCCGTCACGTCATCCACGGCCGCACAGGCCACGGCGAGCGTGCCGATCGGCGTGCCCAGCAGATGCCGCTCCTCGAGAATGCGCGCGAGCACCGGAAACGCGGTGATGCTCATGGCCACGCCAATGAACAGCGCAAACGCCGCAAAGGGCACGCCCGACGGCGCGAAGTGTGGATAGAGCCAGAGCGCCAGCGCCACGCCCATGCTGAACGGCGCCGCGATGCTGGCATGACTCGCCACCAACGCGGTGCTCCCCTGACGATGGAGCGCGCCCAGATCGACGTGGAGCCCCACCACGAACAGAAACAGCATCACGCCGAGCTGCGCGAGGCTGTTCAGCATGGGCAGGCTGGCGGCGGGAAACAGCTGCGCAAACGCCGCGGGCGCGAGCGCGCCAAATACCGATGGCCCGAGCAGAATGCCCGCCACCATCTCGCCGATCACACTCGGCTGCCCGAGGCGCTTGGCGACGAGCCCCACCACGCGCACCGCGAGCAGGATCACGACCAGTTGCAGCACCAGGCGCGTCAGATTGAACGCGGCGGGCCCCGAGGGCGCTCCGGCGGGCGCAGCGGTCGGCGCGGCTGACGCCGTGGTCGAGGCGGCACCGAGCGACGGAAAGACCACGGGCCCGAACTGCAGCACCCCCACGATGAAGAGCACCGGGGCGAGCACCATCAGCGCGTACAGGGCCGGCGACCGGCGCCGCGTGGTCATGACCGACGCCATCTCAGGCCGGAACCTTCTGGGAACGCGCCGCGATCACGTACAGCACGCTGGCAATCACCAGCGTCACGACCAGCACCGTCCACTCGGCCTTCGTGATGCTCGTGAGCAACCAGCCGATCAGGCCGATCGTGATGATCGGCACCACCGGCCCACCCGGCACCGCGAAGGGCGTGGCACCCGGCTGCCGGATGCCACGCTGCCGCAGTACGATCGTGGCGGCAGCACAACCGGCGTACAGCAGCAGCGCCGCCAGGTTCGAGATCACCGCGAGCTGCTCGAACGAATTGAACACCGCGAGCGCACACACCAGCGTGGTCTGGATCATGATGGCGACATGCGGCGTGCGATACGTCGGATGCACGGACCCCACGATGCGCGGCAGCAGGCCGTCTTCGGCAAAGCGATACAGCGCACGCGGCACCGCGAGCGTCATGCCGCTCACATACCCGAACATCGAGATGCTCGCGCCCACGAGCAGCAGCACACGCCCCGGCGTCCCCATGAAGCCTTCGGCGGCCATCGCCAGCGGCGCCGTCGTTGCGGTCGCGAGGGCCGGGCCCAACGTCCCCGCGGCTACGATATGCACGAGCAGATACAGCAGCGTGACGCCGGTCATGGCAATCGCGAGCGCCCGGGGCACGGTGCGCGCCGGATCTTTCACTTCACCACTCGGCACGAGCGCCGTCTCCACGCCGCTGAAGGCGAACGTGAGCACAATGGCGGCGCGGGCGAGGCTCGCCGGCGTGGGCATCTCGTGAATGGCGAGATTGGCCGGCTGCACGAAGAACGCGCCGATCGCCACGAACAGCACCAGCGGCAGCAGCTTGGCCACGCTGGCGATCACCACCACCCGGGTTCCCTGCTCGATGCCGCGCATGTTCACCAGCGCGAGCAGGGTGAACAGCGCGACCAGGACCGGCACGCGAATGCCCGGCATGCCGACCAGCGCGCCCAGTCCTTCGGCGAACGCGCTCGACACGCCGGCCACGGCGGTGGTGCCGAGCATCCACAGCAGCACGCCGGCCATCGAGCCCACATAGCGGCCGAAGACCGCTTCGACATAGGCGTAGGGGCCGCCGGTCATCGCCACGCGGCTCCCCGCCTCGGCGAAGCAGAGCACGACGCATCCGAACACCGCGGCGCAGATGAGATACACGAACGGCGCCGCGGGGCCGGCGGCCGCCGCCGCGCCGGCGGGCAAGCGAAAGATCCCGCCACCAACCGTGACGTTGAAAATGCTGGCCGCGAGGGCCCAAACACCAACCGCGCGAACCAGCTCTGGTCCGCGCGGTGATGTTGCTGTCGAGCTCGAATTCGAAGCAGCAGGAGTACTCAAGAGATCAGGCCTTGGAAAGCAGCGGAATCAGCAGGAGGGCCACGATGTTGATGATCTTGATCAGCGGGTTGATCGCCGGGCCGGCCGTATCCTTGTACGGATCGCCCACCGTGTCACCCGTGACCGCGGCCTTGTGGGCATCGCTGCCCTTGCCGCCATGGTGGCCTTCTTCGATGTACTTCTTGGCGTTGTCCCAGGCACCACCACCGGTGCACATCGAGATGGCAACGAACAGGCCGGTCACGATCGTTCCCATCAGCAGGCCGCCGAGCGCGGCGCCGCCGAGCACGAGGCCCACGATGGCGGGGATCACGAGGGGCAGAAGCGACGGCAGGATCATCTCGCGGATGGCCGCCTTGGTCAGCAGATCCACCGCCTTGTCGTACTGCGGCTTCTGCGTCCCCTTCATGATGCCGGGGAGTTCCTTGAACTGGCGCCGCACTTCTTCCACGACGGCGCCGGCCGCGCGACCCACGGCCTGCATGGCCGAGGCACCGAAGAGGTACGGGATCATGCCGCCGATGAGCAGGCCGATCACGACCTTCGGATCGTCGATCGAGAAGTTCACCGGGCTGCCGAGGTGTGCGCCGAGCTTGCTGGAGTAGTCGGCAAAGAGCACGAGCGCCGCGAGACCAGCCGAGCCGATCGCGTAGCCCTTGGTGACGGCCTTCGTCGTGTTACCCACGGCGTCGAGCGCGTCGGTCGTCTTGCGGATCTCGGGGCCGAGGTGGCTCATCTCGGCGATACCACCGGCGTTGTCGGTGATCGGGCCGTAGGCGTCCAGCGCGACGATCATGCCGGCCATCGAGAGCATCGATGTCGCGGCGATGGCGACGCCGTAGAGGCCGTTGAGCGAATAGCAGCCATAGATGGCCGCGGCCACCACGAGCACCGGGGCGGCGGTGGAGCGCATCGACACCGCGAGGCCGGCGATCACGTTCGTGCCGTGACCCGTTTCCGACGCCTTCGCGATCTGCCGCACCGGGCCGTATTCCGTGGCCGTGTAGTACTCGGTGATCACGACCAGCGCCGCCGTCAGCGCCAGACCGATCATCGCACAGATGAACAGGTTCATCGCCTGCTCGGCGGGGAACATCACCTGCGTCACGCCGAAGAACGCGCCGGCCGCGAGCACGCCCGACACGATCAGGCCGCGGTACAGCGCGTTCATGATCTTGCCGCCCGGCTTCACGCTCACGAAGAACGTGCCGATGATCGAGGCGGGGATGGACACGGCGCCGAGCACGAGCGGATAAAGCACGCCGGTGTTGCCGTAGGTCGAGAAGCCGAGGCCGGCGACGAGCATCGCGGCGATGATGGTGACGGCGTAGGTCTCGAACAGGTCGGCCGCCATGCCGGCGCAGTCACCGACGTTGTCACCGACGTTGTCGGCGATCACGGCGGGGTTGCGCGGATCGTCTTCCGGAATGCCGGCTTCGACCTTGCCCACGAGGTCCGCGCCGACGTCGGCGCCCTTCGTGAAGATGCCGCCGCCGAGTCGCGCAAAGATCGAGATGAGTGACGAACCGAACGCGAGGCCGACCATCGGCTCGAGCGCATGCTTCACGGCCTCTTCGCCGGTCTGTCCGCCGATCGCCACCATATAGAAGCCGGCGACGCCGAGCAGGCCGAGACCGACGACGAGCATACCGGTGATCGCGCCGCCCTTGAAGCTGATGTTCAGTGCGGCGTTGAGCCCGCTCGTTGCCGCCTGGGCCGTGCGCGAGTTCGCGCGCACCGAGACGAACATGCCGATGAAGCCGGCCACACCGGAGAGAATCGCGCCGATCGCAAAGCCGATCGCGGTCATCCAGCTGCCGAGCCCGAAGCCGACCGCGAGGAAGAGGACCACGCCGACCATGGCGATGGTCGTGTACTGACGCTTCAGGTAGGCATCGGCGCCTTCCTGAATCGCGCCAGCGATCTGCTGCATACGTTCGTTGCCGGCGGGCTGGCCAATGATCCAGCGCGCCGACACGATGCCATACACGATGGCGATCGCCGCGCAGGCAAGGGCAAGGACGAGAGCGTACTGCTCGAGCACGGGGAGTCCGGGTTATATGGATGAGTCTGCTTTGGCCTCATTTCTGAGGCATCCCCCCAAAATCGTGCAGGAAACGGCCGGGGGCCAGCCCCCGATTGCCTGACGGCGCGATCCCGGTCCGCTTTCCAGATTGCCGCCATGTGCACTGCTGAACCCGCCGAGTCGGTGATTGGCCGCATCCGGAGCGGGATGCGGCTCTTTGTCCACGGGGCGTCGGCGACCCCGACCGCCTTGCTGGAGGCGTTGGCCGCCCGGACGGATCTGGAGGGGGTGACGGTCTATAGCCTCCACCTGTCCGGCGCCGGCGCCGAGGCGCTGGCCCGGGCCCCGCATCTGCGGTCGGTCTCCCTGTTCACCGGGCCGGCGATGCGGCGGCCGATCGCCGAGGGCCGGGCGGACTACATCCCGGTCTTTCTGAGCGACATCCCCGCGCTCTTCCGGTCGGGGGCGCTGCCGCTGGACGCGGCGCTGGTCCAGCTCTCGCCGCCGGACGGCCATGGGCATTGTACCCTCGGGGTGTCGGTGGATGCGGCGCTCGCGGCCGTCGAGGTCGCCCCCCTGGTCCTCGCCGAGGTTAATGCGCGCATGCCGCGGACCTGTGGGCACACCGTGGTCCCGCTGTCGCGGGTGACGGCGTTCACGGCCACCGATCGGCCGCTGGTCCCGCATGCGTCGGTGGTCATCGGGCCGGTCGAGCGGGCGATCGGCGAGCAGGTCGCGGCGTTGGTGGACGACGGGGCCACGCTGCAGATCGGCGTTGGCGCGATCCCCGAGGCGACGCTGGCGCTGTTGGGCAACAAGGTTGGGCTTGGCGTGCACAGCGAGATGTTCAGCGACGGTCTGATACCACTGATCGAGGGCGGCGTGGTCACGAACGAGCACAAGGTCGTGCATCGCGGCCGCACCGTGGCGAGTTTCGTGACCGGGTCGTCGGCGCTGTTCGACTTCGTGCACGACAACCAGGCGATCGAACTGCATCCGTGCGATCGCACGAACGACACCGCGATCATCCGCGAGAATCCGCGCGTGACGTCGATCAATTCGGCGCTCGAAATCGACTTGAGCGGGCAGGTGTGCGCCGACTCGATCGGGCACCGCATCTACAGCGGCATCGGCGGGCAGATGGACTTCGTCCGTGGCGCGGCGCTCTCGATCGGCGGCAAGTCCATCATCGCGCTCCCCTCAACGGCTGCCGGTGGCACCGTCTCCCGCATCGTGCGCGAACTCCGCCCCGGCGCCGGCGTCGTTACCACACGCGGGCATGTGCAGTGGGTGGTGACGGAGTACGGCGCCGTGAACTTGCGCGGGAAGACGGTGCGGGAGCGGCGGGAGCTTTTGGCGGGGATTGCGCATCCGGCGGTTCGGGGGGAGCTGGTGGGGTAACGGCGTATACGTGGGGCGTATACGTGGGGTGGAGTTGCCCCGAAAAAGTGGACGCGTGTCGGATCGATACTACGCGGCCATCGGCTGTTGCGCTTCGTACTCGGCG
>JAIEMN010000014.1 GCA_019752115.1 Gemmatimonadaceae bacterium | reverse complement strand
CAGGATTTCCGGGGGTTGCGATCAGCACCCCCGCGGTCCTGAGCGCTCCCCCCTGACGTTCTGCCCCCTGAGCTCTCAGGGGTTCACTCATCACTGACCTCAGACCGCTGCGGTCTGACTTCAGCCCCCCACGTTTCACGTGAATTCACACCCCATCCACATTCCCCATGTGGACAGCTGTGCATTCACGTGAAACGCCGCGCGTCTTACATCGCGAATCCCATCATCGGACTCGGCGTCATGAGCGCTTCCTGCGCGGCGAGCAACACCGCCGTGGGCAGCGGCGCGGCGCCGGCGCGCTTGGCGGCTTCGACGACCATCGACAGCGCGCGGGCCTGCGCGGCATAGGCCGCCAGCAGGGCGCCACCGGCGCCCGGGGTGGCCACGATATCCTGGGCGAGGTCATCGAGCTGCTGCACCAGCGCGGGCGACGTTGGCACGGGGCTGGCAGCCACGGATGTGGCGGGCACGCCCTCGCGATGGTACGTCGGCCGCACTTCGCGATCTCCTCCGCCCAACCCCATCCCCGGGAACGTCGACGGGGCCAGGGCTTCCTGCACACGATCATTGCTGGCGGCCAGGACGGCCAACCGGCGGCGAGCAACTTCAGACGACTCGAATCCCACGACAGACTCTCCGGTAGCGGCACCTGAAGGCGCGTGATTTTCCACGCAGCACTTGACAGATGCACAACTGTTACATAAATGCGACAGTGAAAGCGACGCAGCACACGCGTGACAAACGCATGCTGTGGTACGACTTGGCGATTGTGGTATGACGGGGTCGGCTTTTCAGCCGGTTCGTCGGTGCCGCACGCCGATGCAGCGATGGGTCGTGCGATGGGTAGTTCGTAGGCCAGCGGTCTGAGGCCTGTCCGGCCACCACATCCGGTGGCGGACGGGGCGGTACGGTTCGAGCCCTCCACTGGAGCAGGCTGGATGCACGTCCTCACCCCGACAGCTGAGCGTGATGGCGCCGCGCGGGATCTGGCTGAACTCGCCAGAACCACGCTCGACGAGCATTGGGCCGTCGCTGCCATCCCGGTGGAACGTCGCGCGCTCCTGCTGGAGCGGGCCGACGCGGCCGCCCTGCGCCCCGGTGATGGCCTCGGAGAGCCCATCGCCGATGGCCTGGCCCTGCTGGGAACCGCCTACGAACTCGCGGCCCTTGGACAACTGGAGGCGGCGCTGAGCCCGGTGCCCAGCGCGGCCCGCGATCTGGCGCAGGCTGTGCTGACCCTGGGCGCTGCCCGCGCCTTTCGCTGCGCGGCGGCCCTCAAGCCGCCGCTCGATGATGGCGAGTCCGCCATCACCTGGGCGCTCAAACTCGGCGCCCTCGCGCTGGTGTCCCGCCAGACGGACGCGTACGTCCGCTGGTGGGAGGTCCGCCATCATGTGGCCGACGTGGTCAAGCGGCTGGCCAACCGGCTCGATCAGGAGCCCTGGGAGCCCTACGCCCGCGGCACCCTCTGGATGGCGTGGCTGGGGCTGCTGGGAGCCCCCATTGCCATCCTGCCCGAGCACGCGGCCGACGAGCTGCCCACGCTGAGTGCGACGCGCACCCGCCTGGCGGCCTTCCGCGAGCGACGGGCCCTGCATGACGTCCCCGCCGACGGCCCGGTGCTCAATGCCGCGGCCCTGCGGGCGCGCATGACCGAGTTCGCGATCCGTCATCTGGCCGACGCCACCGAACTGCTGACGGTGGCCGTCTTCCGACGGACGCTGCCGGACGTATCCGCGGAGTTCAAGCTGCACCTGAGCGCAGCCCGCTCCGCCCTGGCGGGCGATCATGGGCAGGACGTCTTGCTGGCGTGGTTGCAGGCTGCCGGCGTCACGCTGGCAGGCGGCGTGACCGCGCAGCTCGAACTCCCAGGATTCTAGTCTTGCCGGCGGCGCCCTTGGCGCCGCGCCAGACGCGATACACGCGTCGTCCCGTGCTCCCGACCGGGAAGGCCACACGATGGCCCCCCAGCGGGATGATATCGGCCAGCAGCGCCCCCAAGGCGAGGCGCTCCGCATCCGTCATCACCGACTCGGTTGACGCCGACATGGTCGGCTCCGCGTCCACGCGGAACCACCGCACTCCTGCCGCCCCTTCGGCCCGGACGTAATAGGAATCATCGTCGGCAAAAAACGCGCTGAGGTGGTCGTGCTGCCAATCCATGTGGAGAGACAGGCTTGTGATGGGCGCAGGCTCCATCTGACCGATTGGCGCGTCAACGGCGACGACGTGCATAGCAGGATTCCGTGAGGGCAGGAATTTGGAAAACGCCGCTGTTCCGGAGCAGGCCGGGACGTCGGCGGGCGGGGATGTTATGACGATCCAGCCGCTCACGCAATACACGAACTGCGCCCTAAGTTGTTGACATACTTGTGGATAGATGTTGATAAGGATGTGGACAACCAGCTAACTGCGCGTCCGCAAATCGCCTGCAGCCCATGCTCGTGTGGATAACAGGTCTTGTGATGCCCCGCCATTTTGGGGAGGCAGGGGGATGGTTATCCACAGGTCTATTGCTCACAAATTTTGCTTTTTCTTGTTTGCTCACACACTATTGACTTCGCCGCAGGGTGCCACTCCGTCACACCACCGGCTGGGCTCGCCTGGGGCAGCCTGTTCCACTCGGCCCCATGGCGCACACTGCCACAAGTCACCATTCTGCGGAGTCGCGTGATTCCCTTGGCCTGCACCGTTGAGGAGTTGAGTCGTGTCGTCTGATCCACGGATCGGTTTGCTTGTCGGCCGCGAATGGTCGTTTCCCCCGGCGTTCCTCGATGCCGTCAAGCGTCGCCAGAGCGGCGTCACCGCCGACTACATCTCCCTCGATGCCACGCAGATGGGGCAGCCGGTCCCGTACTCGCTGATCATCGACCGCATCTCCCACGAGGTCGGCTTCTACCGGACCTTCCTCAAGCACGCCACGCGCATGGGGGTGACCGTCGTCAACAACCCCTTCATGTGGTCGGCCGACGACAAGTTCTACGACGCCACCGTGGCCATTCAGAACGGCGTCGCGCACCCCAAGACGATGGTCCTCCCCAACAAGGACTACATCCCGGGGATCTCGCACACCGAATCGCTGCGCAACCTCGCCTACCCGCTCAACTGGAAGGGCGTCGCCGAGTACATCGGCTTCCCCTGCGTGCTCAAGGACGCGCACGGCGGCGGCTGGCGTGATGTGTACATCTGCAATTCCATGGAGGAGCTGCTCAGCAACTACAACAGCTCCGGGCTCCTCACCATGGTTGTGCAGGAGTTCATCAACTGGGAGGCGTACGTGCGCTGCATGGTGCTGGGGCGCGAGGAAGTCCTCGTCATGCCCTATGACCCCCGCCAGCGCCGCTACATCCCCGACCCGGGCTACCTGGGCAAGGAGCTCGAGGACCGCTGCCGCCGCGACGCGCTGACGCTCTGCCGAGCCCTCGGCTACGACATGAACACCGTGGAGTTCGCGGTGCGCGACGGCGTACCGTACGCCATCGACTTCATGAACCCGGCGCCGGACATGGACATCAACTCGCTCACCCCCAGCTACTTCGAGTGGGTCGTGGAGCACATGGCCGATCTGGCCATCAAGCTCGCCACCGCACCGCGGAAGGCGCCGCCCGCCGGCCCGGCCATCGGCGGCTGATGTCTTCCGCAATCGCGCAGTACCACGACCTGCTCGCCCAGGGCGATCTGGCCGCCGCTTCGGCTGAGGCGCTGGAGCAGCAGCTGCGAAAGCAGGGGCTCTACTTTGGCGACCGCGCGCTGTGCAGCGTGCTCCGGCCGCGCTTCCTCACGATGGCCGAATACCGGCACATCGCCGTGGCGTGCCGGCTGGTGGGGCAGGCCTTCGAGAAGGTGCGCGTGGCCGCCATGGCCAGCGCCGACCTCCGGGCGCAGTTCGGGCTGACCAGCTGGGAAGAGCAGGTCATTCACGCCGATCCGGGCTTCGCCGCGGCCAGCCCCACGTCGCGCCTCGATGCCTTCTACGCGACGCCGGAGCAGGGTGGGCTCAAGTTCACCGAGTTCAACGCCGAAACGCCGGCCGGCGCCGCGTACAACGATGCGCTGTCGCGGGCGATGCTGACCCTCCCCGCCATGCAGGCCTTCCAGCGCACCCACGTGCCGCTGCCGATCCCGGCCGCGGCCACGGTGGTGGATGCGCTGCTGCAGGCCTATCACCAGTGGCGCGGGGTCCGGGAGACGCCGCAGGTGTGCATCCTGGACTGGAAGGAGGTGCCCACCTACAGCGAGTTCGTGCTCTTCGAGCAGGAGTTTACGGCCCGCGGCATCCCCGTGTGGATTGGTGATCCGCGTGATGCGGAGTTCGAGAACGGGCGCCTCCTGGTGGGCGGTCGCCACGTCACGCTGATCTACAAGCGCGTCCTGATCGACGAACTCGTCACCCGCGAAGGGATCGATTCGCCCGTCGTCCGAGCGGTGCAGGCAGGTGCGGTGTGTATGGTCAACCCGTTCCGCTGCAAGCTCTTACATAAGAAGGCCTCACTTGCCGTGGTAAGTGATGAACGGCAGGCCCACCTGCTCAACGCCGACGAGCGCGCCGCGGTCGCGGCGCACGTCCCCTGGACGCGCGTCGTGGAAGAGCGCACCACGGAGTACACGTCGGGGGTGGTGGATCTCGTGCCCTTCATCGCCGCGAACCGCGAGCGGCTCGTGCTCAAGCCCAACGACGAATACGGCGGCAAGGGGATCGTCCTCGGATGGACGGTTGACGACGCCGCGTGGCAGGCGGCCATCCAGACGGCCCTTGCCGAACCGTATATCGTGCAGGAGCGGGTGGTCGTGCCCAGTGAACCGTGGCCGGCGCTCGTGGATGGGGCGCTGCACATCGGCGACCGCATGCTCGACACGGCGCCGTTCCTCGCGAACGGCACCACGGTCTCGGGGTGCCTCACGCGCATCGCGACCGACCCGCTGCTCAACGTCACCGCCGGCGGTGGCTCCAACGTTCCCACTTTTCTGGTTGAGGCACGCTGATGGCGTCCCTACAGCGCCCGGTGATCGGGCTGACGACCCAGACGCTGCACTCGATCGACGGCATCCCGCCGGCGCTGCCGAGCAGCTGGGTCATGAATCAGCGGTACTTCCTCGCGGCCACCATGGTCGGCGCGGTGCCGTGGATGATCCCCCTGCTCGACGACGATCTGCTTACGCTGCGCGAGATCTACGAGCGCCTCGACGGGCTGCTCATTCCCGGGGGCGTGGACATCAGCCCGGCCGAGTACGGGGAAGCGGTCCGCCCGGAGTGCGGCAATCTGGATCCGGCGCGCGACCGGGTGGAGCTGCAGCTGGCCAAGTGGTGCATCGAGGACGGCAAGCCGGTGCTGGGCCTCTGCCGCGGGCATCAGATCATCAACGTGGCCTGCGGCGGTACCATGTGGCAGGACCTCGCCTCACAAAAACCTGAATTCCACAAACACGACTTCTTCCCCACGGCCGGCTTTGAGCGCGACTATCTCGCGCACGACGTGGACGTGGCGCCGGGATCGCGCTTGTCACAATTACTCGAATCCACACGGGTGAAGGTGAACAGCATGCATCATCAGGGCATCAAGGAGCTCGGGGAGGGGCTGATCGCCTCCGCGACGGCCGACGATGGTCTGATCGAAGCCATCGAGACGACCGGCGACGCGTTCTGTGTCGGGGTCCAGTGGCACCCGGAAGTCTTTGAGATGGCGGATCCACACACCCGCCATTTATTTGGCGGATTCATTCGCGCGGCGATGGAGTGGTCGCGCGCGAACACGACGTCTCGCATCACAGTGGGGGGATAAATGCGCGGCCCGAGCCTGACCGTCGGCATCGAAGAAGAGTACCAGATCATCGACCCGGTGACCCGTGACCTCACCCCGGGGTTCGATGCCCTGGTGAAGAGCGCGGACGCCGTGGCGGCCGACGTGAAGGCGGAGCTCCACCAGTGCCAGGTCGAAATCGGCACCAAGGTGTGCGGCTCCATCGCCGAGCTGCGCTCGGAGCTGACCAAGCTCCGGGGGCTCGTGATCAAGGCGGCCGGGCAGCACGGCCTCACGATCGCCTCGGCGGGCACGCATCCGTTCTCGAACTGGATGAACATGGAGATGACGCCCAAGGAGCGATACCTGGGCGTCAAGGCGGAGCTGCAGGACCTTGCCCATCGCCTGCTGATTTTCGGCACGCATGTGCATGTGGGCATTGAAGATCCGGAGTTCCGCATCGACTGCCTGAATGCGGCGCGGTATATCCTGCCTCACATTCTCTGTCTGTCCACATCGAGCCCGTTCTGGTTTGGGCGCAACACGGGGCTGCACTCGTATCGCAGCATCGTGTTCAAGAACTTCCCGCGCACCGGCGTCCCCCGCATCCTGAACGGCTGGGGGGATTACGCCGATCTGCTCGACACGCTGGTGAAGACCAAGAGCGTCCCCGATGGCTCGAAGGTCTGGTGGGACGTGCGCCCGCATCACCTCTATCCCACGCTGGAGTTCCGCGTCTGCGACGTGAACACCCGCGTGGACGAGGCGGTGTGCATTGCCGCCATCCTGCAGGCCGTCGTGGCCAAGATGTGGAAGCTCCGCCGCGACAACATGACCTTCCGCGTCTACGCCGCCGACCTCATTGAGGAGAACAAGTGGCGGGCGGTGCGCTGGGGGCTGGGCGGCAAGCTCATCGACTTCGGCAAGAAGGAAGAACTGCCGGCGTCGGTGCTCATCCGCGAGCTCATCGAGTGGTTCCTCGATGACGTGCTCGATGATCTGGGCACCCGCAAGGAAGTCGAATACGCCTTCAAGATCCTCGAGGAAGGGTCGAGCGCGCAGCGTCAGCTGGCCACCTACGCCCGCACCGGCGACCTGCGGGCGGTCGTGGACCAGCTCATCCGGGAGACCGCCGAGGGCGTCTGTGAGCCCACCCTCGGCCCGCCGCTCGATTCGGAGCAGAAGCCGGTAAGCAGCATGGGCACGCCCAGTCAGGGGGCGTCGGTGGTGCGGGGACAGTCGATCCCCTGAGCCACCGGCCGGCCGTCACGCCTCGGTGCGATACTCGGCGGGAATCGACAGGATGAAGGTGCTGGTCCGCTCGGCGTCTTCGAGCCCCAGCTCACCGCCCAGCAGGCGGGCCAGATCACGCGCCACGCTCAGCCCGAGTCCGCTATGGGACTCGGCGCCGTGCGGCACCGGATCCCGCACCTTTTGCCAGAACGGCTGGAAGATGCGCTCCCGATCCTCGCGGGCGACGCCGTCGCCGTCGTCTTTCACGATCAGACGGATGCGGATCTCGCCAATGCCGTCGAGGCGGACGATCACGTGCACCTCGCCATGGCGGGCGTGCCGCACGGCGTTGGCGACGAGGTTCACCACGATCTGTCGCAGCTTGAGGGCGTCGGTGTAGACCGTGATCACCTCGGGGGGCATCTCGACCTGCACCGTGAGCCCGCGCGCTTCGGCGATGGGGCGCACAAGCGCCAGGCTTTCATCGACGATGGCCTGCAGGGCCACCCGCTCCGGCTTGACCGTGGCGTGCACCGCCTCCACCCGCGCGTGCAGCAGCAGCTCGTCGAGGAGCGCCAGCAGATGGCCACCGGACAACCGCATGCGCTCGACTCGCGCGAGCTGAGACACGAGCGCGGGACCGGTGAGTTCGCCGGCCAGCAGCTCGACGTAATTGAGGACGGCGCTGATCGGCGTGCGGAGTTCATGACTGATCGTCGCAACGAACTCCGCCTTCGACCGATTCGCACTTTCGGCACGCTCGCGCGCTTCGCGCTCCGCCACCTTGAGATGCGCGCGCATGATGGCCTGGGCGCACATCACCCCCAGGGTGGTCACGAAGGCGCGCTCGTCTTCGTCGAAGGTCCGCGCGTCGCTCCATGACAGCCCGAGCACGCCACGGAGTTCGCCGTTGGCCCACACGGGCACGATGGCGGCGGCCTGGCCGCCGGTGCGGACGAGCCCTGCGCCCCAGTCGGGGAAGCGTGCGAGCGCCTGTGCGGCGTTCAGGAAAAGCGGCTCGCCCGAGCGGGCGACTTCGGCGAACGGGAGCGGGGCGTCGAGGGGCTGCGCTTCGAGGGCGGCCGTGAGTTCAGCCAGCCCACCGATGGCATGCACCACATGCAGCCGCGCATCGCTTTCCCCGGCCGACGGTGGCAGCAACTCCGGCGGTGGCGGAAACGCGCCGAGCGTCACGACCACCGCGCTCGTTGCACCGAGCGCCGCGAGCGCTTTGCGCTCGACCAGGTCGGCGGCTTCGACGGGCGAGAGCGCGTCGGTGAGTGAGCCACTCAAATCGGCCAGCGCCCGCAAGCGTTGGGAGGCCGACGACGGTGGCGAGCCGGGCGGTGCCTGGGGAGCTGTGGGCGCCGGAGCAGATTCCGGCGGCAGCGGCGACAGCGGTTCCACGGGCACCTCGCGAGCACGGGGGCGGGCCCGTGCGCCCGGTGCACCGTCAGTCGACGGCGCCTCCGGCGCATTCGCCGCCGTTCAGTGCTCTACTGCAACCTAGGGACCGGCCTCGGCGCGCACCATGCGTGTGGGACGACACGCGTGGCACCGCGCGAGGTGCTCATCACGGATCCTGACCGATCGCGGCGTAGTGCGCGGCCACCCACTGCGACATCCCGGCGCGCGAGTACACATCCGGGCGACGATCGTGCACGACCTGCGCGATGACCGCCGCGACCTCCTCGGCACTCTGGCTGTCAGGCAGCATGCGGCTGTCGGGGCCGCCATGACGCGCGCGCATCCCGAATTCGGTGCGCACCACGCCGGGGGAGACGATCGAATACTGGATATCGGGGTGCGTGCTCTGCACCTCCTGACGGAAGTTGGCGGTGAGCGCATTGAGATAGTGCTTGGACGCGCTGTAGGCACTGCGAAACACCGCCATGGGGATGCGCCCGAGCATCGAGCTCACGTTGATCACATGGCCGCGACCGACCGCCTTGAAGTGGGGCAGGGTGGCCTGCATGCCGTAAAGCGCGCTCTTCACGTTCACGCCCAGCATGTCGTCCAGGTCGTCGTCGGTGAGCTCACTGGGCATGCGCGTGATCCCCTGACCGACATTGTTGATCCACACGTCGAGGCGCCCGGCGTGCGCGAGCGTGGCCTGCAGCACGCGCTCCACCTCGGTGCGCTGCGTGACATCCGCCGCGACGGTGAGGGCCGGCGTCGGCAGCGTGGCGTTGACAGCGTCGAGGGCGTCGGCGCGACGCGCGACGAGAACGAGCGCATGCGTGGGCGCGAGCGCGCGGGCGAGGGCGGCGCCGATACCGGCGCTGGCGCCGGTGATCACGGCGACGGGGGTGTTGGGCATCATTCGTGCAATCTACCGCGCGGCTATCGGGTCCAGATGGAGATGATCCCGCACCAGGTCCGCGAGCGTTCGCCGGTTTCCATCGCCGCCTGCGACGTGAACTCGGGAGGAATGGTTGCGGGGCCCGAGAACACCTCGATGCCATAGACCTCGGTGGGAGGCAGGAGCATCGCCAGATTGGGGCGCCCTTCCGGCAGCAGCCGGCCATCGATCGCCACGCGCATCCAGCAGCTGAGCGCGCGCTCGCGCGTGGACTTGGCATAGCGATAGCCGAGGCTGTCCAGCACGATCATGCCGGGGACGCGCGTCAGCAGCTGCCACGTGCTGACCGGGCCGCGCCGTTCGATCTCCTCGCGGTCGATGATGAGCGATGCGCGGCTGGTGGCGCGTCGGCGATCGAAGTCGCTGTGGCGGGTGTTCGTCACGCGCGCGGCCGACACCTTCACCGTATCCAGGGTGGGGGACGCCGTCGGATCGAGCAGCACCGGCACCTCGTTCGTGCCCGGCGCGAGTTCCACGGTGATGGTGCCTTCCTGATACCCCACGCGCCGGAGGCGCACCGTGGCCGTGCCGCGCGGCAGATTCCGCGCGCTGGTGCGGCCGCCCGCATCGGTGCGCATGGTGAAGGGCTCGCCGGCGAGCGGTGTGACCTCCACCACGACATCGCGCAGCGGCTGCTGATGATCATCGATGACGCGCATCGACAGCGCCGCGATGTCCCGCCGCGCGAGCGTCAGATCGAGCGCGGCCAGCTCACTCGCGGCGGTGAACAGCGTGTCGTGCGTGCCCGCGAGGCCCGCCCCGTACACCGCCAACGGCGTGTTGGTGGGGACGCCGCACAGCTGCCACGTACCGCTGCTGTCGCTCGGCACGCGAATGGCATCGTCGTTCAGAATGACGCGCGCTTCGTTCCTGGCGGCCGCAGTGTCGCGCAGCACGCGCACCCGCACGGTGGCATTCGCCACCCGTGCGCCGCGGGCGTCGCGCACCACGCCGCGCAGCAAGGCGCGACCGGCGAGCGAGTCGCCGCACACGGCCTGACGGATGTCGCGCAGCGACGGAAGCGCCATCTCCACCACGCGCCCGTCTTCGGTGATGCTGATGGGCACCACCGGCAGCCGCACGCCAAGCGAGTCGAGCAGGGCATGCTGCACGCGGAGCTGATACGTGCCGGGGAGCACGGGGCGCAGCCGCGCGACGCCGGTGGCATCGCTGCTCCACGTGTAGTCCGTGCCCTCGAGCGAGGCGCGCAGGGCGCCGTGCTGCAACGCCGGTTCGGGGCTCGTGGTGCGCACCTCCAGCGTGGCGCCCTCGCCTTCGAACAGCGGCGTGTCGCCGCGCACCACGCGCAGCACGTCGCCGCCGGCGATCTGCACGCCGGTGAGCGAGCGGCTCGTGGGGTTCACCACCAGATTGCGCCGCCCGATGCTGACATTCCCCGCGCGCGCGGCCACGAGCGGCATGCGAATGATCCACTGCTGCACGAGCCATTCGCCGGTGCCAAGGTGCAGGAACCGCACCTCACCACCCGGGTCGGCCGCATCGGCCGCCGCGGGAAGGTTGGTGTAGCGGAAGCGCAGCTCGCGCAGTTCGCTGGTCGCCTGTTCGAGCCACAGCGTGCCGCGCACATCGGCGCGCCCGGTGACCGCGCGCGCGGGGCGAAAGCTCACGCCTATCCAACTCGGTTGGTCGGCTGGCGCCGGCTCGAGCCCGAAGCAGTGCGCCGACGCAAAGCTGGGCGACAGCAGGACGTCGGCATCCGGGGCGTGAAAGGTGGTCCCGTCGGCGCCATCCACCACATAGCCGTGCGCCGCCAGCGAATCGGCGGCAATGCTCGAGAAGGCGTGCGCCGTCTGGCCGCGCCCCAGGCGGCGCGTCTGCTGCACGACGTGCTTCTGATCGGCGTCGAGCTGCCGATCGTATTCCATCCACTCCGTGCGGAGCGTGGCGTCGAGGCGCGAGGTGTCGGCCCGGAGCCGCGACGCCAGCAGCGCTGTGCGCGCCTGCTCCCACACCGCCGCCACCGCCGCGCCGTCGCGCGCCTTTTCCCCGCACACATCGGCACTGCGCACCGTAACCGCCGGCAGCGCGATGGGCAGGCCGAGCATCATGATGGGGGGCGCGTCGACGCTGGCGGTGTCGCTCGCGAACGGCCCGACCAGCGCGCCGTCGGTGGGCTGCCACCCCACCTGCAGTGCCCGCAACCGATAGCGCGCCGCGGGGGCCGGGAGCTGTAGCCGATACGCCCCTCGCGCATCGGTGAGCGCCCGCGCCTGCTGCGCCTTGTCGTCCGTCGCGGTCACGACCACGTAGGCGGCGGGGGAGCCGTCGGGGCGGACGACCGTGCCACGCACCGTTTGGGCGGCGAGGGGCGACGCGGCGAGGAGGAGCGCGATGATGAGGCGGCGCATGCGTAGAGCATCGGGGCCGGGAAACGCGCTCGCAAGGCCCAACCCAACCGTCCGGCAGGCCTACACCAACTCGTCCAGCAGTGCCTCGTCCGTCAGCGCCGTCGCCCCGAGCAGGCGCGTCGCCGCCGCTTCGGGGAACTCCCACACCGCCACGACCTCGCGCGCCGACACGTCCGCGCCGCTCGCCGCGATGCTGACCGTGAGCGACGGGCCGGAGCCCACCACGCGGGCCACGAACGTGCCCGCGCGCCCCGAGCGGCGATGCGTCAGCGTCACCACCCAGGCGTCGTCCTGTTCCGCGCACTGCACATCGAAGGCGGTCAGACGCGTGAGCGGATCGCCGTGGGCCGCGAGCGCCGCGACCGCCGCCGCCGCGCACAGCGCCGGCCCTTTGTGCGGCACCGCGTCGCGCACGAACACATCGGCGGCCGTGCGTGCCCCCTCGGCCCCGTTCGAGGCCGCGCCCAGGGCCTTGGTGAACTCCGGCATGAGCGCAGCGCCCAGGCCGCTCAGTTCGAGCGCACGCGCGGCGTAGCGCAGCACCTGCCGCACTTCGAGCCGGTCCACCTCATCGAAGAACCACGCGCAGCTCGTAAACGTGCGCAGCGACGCCCGCTCCATCTCCAACAGCTCGCGGGCCCGCACCACCGCCTCCGCCGGCGCGTCGGCCGGGAGCACGGAGCGCGCGAACGCGTCGTGCGCCGCACCATCGAGCGCGACCACCGCCCCGAACGCGTCGCGCACGGCCCACACATTGTGCGTGAACAGCGACGCGCCTTCGCGGGCATAGACGTCATGCACGGCGGTGGCGAGCGTCTCGAGTGCGCGGCGAAGCGGCCCGCGCCATTGCTGGGCCGGCGGCTTGCTGCCATCGAGGCGGCAGCCGCAGTTGCTGCGCCACCGCTCCACCCCGTGTGCGCAGCTCCACGCACTCGGGCTCACCAGCGTCACGTCGGACGTGGCCGGATACTCGGCGACGAGCGTAGCCGCATTGAGCACGCGACGGCCCGGCTGCCGCGCCACGATGCCGAGCGCCTCGGCGAGCGCGCTGTCGCCCGCCTTGTGGTGATGGCCGAACGTCTCGCCATCGGTGCAGAGCGTGGTGCAGCGATCGGAGTCGTCGCGGATCTCGGGCGAAAAGCGTCGCGCCAGTGCGGCCGGGTCCTGCAGCAGGCTGCCGAAGGCCACATCACCGGCGAGCGAGCCGTCGTACGGCACGATCGTGAGCGTACGGCCCCGTGCGCCGCGCCAGCGTACCGGCATGCCGCTGCCATCGTGCCCCTGTACCTGATACGGCGCCAGAATCACGAACTGCACGCCCTCGGCGGCCACAGCGTCGAGCGTATCCTCGTCGGCAGCGCACTCCGGGAGCCAGAAGCCTTCGGCGTCGCGCCCGAAGCGACGCCGGAAATCGCGCAGCCCCCAGCGAATCTCCGTCGTGCGCTCGCGCGGTGACGTGAGCGGGAGGATGACGTGGTGATACGGCGCGGCGATGGCATTGCCGTGCCCCCACCGCCGCACACTGGCCGCGTCGCCTGCCTGCATGGCGCGCAGCGTGTCCGGCGCTTCGCTGTCGAGCCACTCGCAGAGCGTGGCGCCCACATCGAAGGAGCACCACGCGTAGAGATTCACGACGCGACCCACCCCCGCCCGCGCATCGGTATCGCGCGTCGACGCGCGCGGGTCGCGGCGCAGCGTGGTCGCGTACGCCTGCCGCGCATAGCACTCGCGATTGATGCGCGCGTTCCAGTCGTGGTCCGGCGTTGCCGACGGTTCGGTGCGCACCACTTCGAGCCACGGATCTTCCCGCGGCGGCTGATACAGATGCTGATGGACGATGACGCCGTGCACGGGGCGCTGACTCAGTCGCGCGCGCGCGCGATATCGATCGCCCGGCGGTAGACCACCGCGTAGCGCTCGGCGGCGAGTTCCCACGAGAAGTCGCGCCGCATCGCCGTGGCCATGCGCGGTGCCCACTGCATGGGGTCGGCAAAGCGCGTGAGCGCCCGCGTGATCCCCCAGTCGAGCGCCCCTGGCGTAAACTCATCGAACAGGAAGCCCGACGCGTCGTCTTCGATGGTGTCGGCAATGCCCCCCACGCGGCGGCCGATCGGGAGCGCGCCGTAGCGCTGCGCCCGCAGCTGCGTGAGGCCGCACGGCTCGTACTGCGAGGGCATCAGGAACAGGTCCGCCCCCGCCATGAGGCGATGCTCGAGGCGATCGGTGAAGTCGAGCTGCACGCCGACATGCCGTGGCCGCGCCTTGGCCAGGGTGAGCAGCGCGTTCTCGTAGCGACGCTCGCCAGCGCCGAGGAACACGAACTGCGCGTCGAGGCTCCAGACCAGATGCGAGTTGAGCATCAGGTCGAGCCCCTTCTGCGTCACCATGCGCCCGGTGAAGCCGAAGAGCGGGGTGCGCTTGCGCTGCGGCAGGCCGAATGACCGCTGAAGCGCGGCCTTGCACCGCGCCTTGTTCGACGGATCCTCGACCGTGTAGTTGGCCGTGATCTGATCATCCACCGCGGGATCCCACACCGTCTGGTCGATGCCGTTGGTGATCCCGGTGAACCGGTTGCCGAGGTGCTGGAAGACCTCGTGAATGCCAAAGCCGCCACTCGCCGTGCGCAACTCCTGCGCGTGCGTGGGGCTCACGGTGACCGCCATATCGGCGAAGGTGAGCCCGGCCTTCAGGAAGTTGATGCGCCCGTACCACTCGGCGTGCCGGAAGGTGTAGACCTCCGGCGGAATGCCGCACTCATTGAGCATCGACGCCGGGAAGTGCCCCTGATAGCCGGCGTTGTGCACGCTGAGCACGGTGGGCGTCTTGCGATAGCGCTCGCGCAGCGACTCGTAGCTGCGCATGTAGAGCAGTGCGAGCGACGTGTGCCAGTCGTGCGCATGAATGAGCACCGGCCCGGCAATGAGCCGCGGAATGGCATCGAGCACCGCACGCGAGAAGAGCGCGAAGCGGCGCGCATTGTCGGCGTAGTCGCGGCCGCCCTCGCCGTAGAGCCCCTGCCGCGCGAAGGCGCTGGGGATATCGACAAAGACGACCTTGGGCCCCTTGGGCGGGTGCACCTCGCGGAAGAGGCGCACTTCTTCGCTGCGGAAGCCCAGGTCCACCTGGATGGGGCGCCCGAGCGGGGCCAGATCGGGCGCGTGGTCGCGCACCGTGCGATAGAGCGGCAGGAACACCACGACGTTGGCGCCGCCGTGCACCTGATTGTTGGCCAGCCCCTTCACCGCTTCGGCCAACCCGCCGCTGCGCGCGAACGGGTGATACTCGGCGGTAAGATGCACGATGGTGGGCGCCCCCGAATCGGGGGCACGCACCAACGGCGAACCAAAGCTGGGCGTCGGCATGGCCGACGTCATGGTGGGACCGGTCATCCCGACAGCTTACGCAGTCGGCGGATCATCCGGGAGCGCATCGCCCAAAATGGACGGGGCATAGAAGCCACGGGCGTACTGCTCGACCATCCGGCGGGCCGTGAACTGCTGGCCGGCCACGCGAATGGCGTGCTTCATCATGAGCAGCCAGCGGCGGGGGAGTTCCGCCTTGTCACGGTCATAGAAGCGGGGCACGACGTCCTTTTCGAGGAGATCGTACAGGCGGTTGGCCGTGTTCATCCCCGCATCGTCGTCCACTTCCGGCTCGATCGCCCAGCCGTTCGTGCCGTCGTAGCCCTCTTCCCACCAGCCGTCGATCGTGGAGAACTGGGGGACGCCGTTGAGCGCCGCCTTCATGCCGCTGGTGCCCGACGCCTCGAGCGGCACGCGGGGCAGGTTCATCCACAGGTCCACGCCCTGCACGAGCAGGTGCGCGAGGTGCATGCCGTAGTCTTCCACGAACGCCACGCGCCCTTCGAAGCGCGGGTCACGCGTGAACTGATAGACGTTCTGCAGGATCTGCTTGCCGGGGTTGTCGGCGGGGTGCGCCTTGCCGGCAAAGACGATCTGCACCGGCCGCGAGCTGTTGGTGACCAGCTTCGCGAGGCGGTCGATATCGCGGAAGATGAGATTCGCGCGCTTGTAGGTGGCAAAGCGGCGCGCGAAGCCGATCGTGAGCGTCTGCGGGTCGAGCAGCGTGCCCGCGCCCACGAGCTGCTGCGTTTCCATGGAGCCCTTGGCGAACGCGCGACGCGCCTCCTCACGCACCTGGCGCATGAGGGTGTTCTTGAGGCGCATGTGCACGTACCACAGGCGTTCGTCGTCGAGCGTGAGCACCTGCTCCCAGAGCTCCGGATCGCCGCTGTAACCCCACGCCGGCCCGAGGTGCTCATCGAGCAGCTTCATGATGGGGTTGGACATCCACGTGGCGAGGTGCACGCCGTTGGTCACGTAGCCCACCGGGACCTTCTCGGCCTCGCGCCCGCTCCAGAGCGAGCGGCTCATCTCGCGCGTCACGAACCCATGGCGGCGTGACACGGCATTCACGCGGCGCGACAACCGCACGCTGGCCGCCGTCATGTGATAGACGCCCGCGCCCGACTCGGGGTGATAGCCGATGCGCAGGAACGTCTCGGCATCGATCCCCATCTCCTTCCAGAAGCCATTGGCGCAGAGACGCACCTCTTCGACCCCGAAGTGGTCGTGGCCGGCGGGCACGGGCGTGTGCGTCGTGAAGACGCTCGCGTTGCGCACCTTCTTGACCGCGTCGGCGTAGCTGAGTCCCTGCGCGACATGCTCGCGGACGCGCTCCACCATCATGAAGGCGGCGTGGCCTTCGTTGGCGTGCCAGGCAGCCGGATCGATCCCGAGGGCGCGGAGGGCGCGCACGCCGCCGACGCCCAGCAGCCACTCCTGGCGGAGGCGCATCGCCGGCCCACCGGAGTAGAGCTTGGAGAGCAGCGGCCGGTCTTCCGGGTGGTTCTCCTCGAGGTCGGAATCGAGGAGATACACCGGGACACGGCCGACCTGCATCTTCCACACCCGGATATGGATGTCGCGGCCGAAGGTGTTGACCGTGACCAGGTGCTTCTGACCGTCTCGCCCCGGCAGCGGCACGATTGGCACCGACTCGAAATCGATGCGATCGTCGGAATCTTCCTGCCAGCCGTCGACCCGGATGCGCTGATCGAAGTAGCCGTTTCTGTAAAGGATCCCGACCGCGACGAGCGGGATGCCGAGGTCGGACGCGGTCTTCAGGTGGTCGCCGGCGAGCACGCCGAGACCGCCGGAGTAGATGGGCACCGAGTTGTGGATGCCGAACTCGGCGCAGAAGTACGCCACCGTGCGGCCGCGCAGCTCGGGGAAGGTGCGCGCGTACCAGGTGTGCTCATCGGAACGTTCGGCGGCGAGCCACTGCATGGCCCGGTCATAGCGGGCGCAGAAGACCGCATCACTCGCGAGCGTCTCGAGGCGATCGGGGGCGACGAGGCGCAGGAGCTGGATCGGGTTGTGGCGGAGCCGATGCCAGAGCGTTTCGTCGATTTCCTTGAAGAGCATCCGCGCTTCGCGGTTCCAGCTCCAGGCCAGGTTGTTGGCGAGCTGGGCGAGGCCCGCGATGCGCGCCGGCAGGGGGCTCGGCAGGGCGTTCGCGGGGGTGGGCGGCGTGGCGAGTGCGGTCATAACCGGGGAGTTTGTTTCTGAAAATCACCCACGCGGGGCGATTTGCGGACCATCCGGGATGAAAACTACCCATGAAACACGCCGGAGGGGACGGGTGTGGACAGGGGGAGCAGGCCGGACTAGTGTGCCGGGACGGTCGGTGTCCGCACACGAAGGGTGGACCGCCGAGCCACAGGTCCCGTCACTCATTGTTTCATGCCAGCGCGCGCATCCCGATCGGCCGGTCCCGCGGTTGAGGTTTTCAAGTTTGGCGGCGCCTCGCTCGCCGACGCCGCCAACGTCCGGCATGCCATTTCTCTGATTATGGAAAGCCGGCCGACCCGGCTGGTCACCGTGGTGTCGGCGCTGGCCGGGGTCACCGATGCCCTCCTCGCCGTGGCCGACCTGGCCGTGCGCGGTGACAACACCGGGGTCGACAGCGCGATCGACAAACTGTTCGCGCGCCACAAGACGGTCGCCAACGGCGTGATGACCGCGGCGCGCCCGCGCGCGGCGCTGGTCAAGGCGCTCGCCGCCGAGTTTGAGGAGCTGCGCGCGATCGCGCATGGCGTCGCCACCTTGCATGAGCTCACACCGCGCACGCGCGACTATCTCGTAGCGCGCGGGGAGCAGCTGAGCGCGCGCATCGTGGTGGCCGGCCTGCAGGCGCGGGGCGCCAAGGCCCAGTATGTGGAAGCGGTGGGGCTCATCCACACCGATGGCACGCATGGCAACGCCTTCCCCGATCTCGCGGCCACCGATCGCGCGGTGAAGGCGCAGCTGCGCCCGCTGCTCAAGAAGAAGATCGTCCCCATCATCCCGGGCTTTACCGGCAGCGGCCGCAACCACGTGACCGTCACGCTGGGGCGCGGGGGCAGTGATCTCACCGCCACCGTGCTGGGGCGCTCACTCAAGGCCGAGCGCATTACGCTCTGGAAGGATGTGCCGGGGCTCATGACGACCGATCCGCGCCTCGTGCCGAGTGCGCGGATCGTGCCGCAGCTCAACGTGCGCGAAGCCGCCGAGCTCGCGTACTACGGCGCCAAGGTGCTGCATCCACGGGCGCTCATTCCGCTCGCGCATCTCACGGTGCCGCTGTACGTGCGGCCGTTCATGGAGCCCACGGCGCCGGGCACTGAGATCTCGCAGCGCCACACCCTGCAGCGCTATCCGGTCAAGGCACTCTCCATCGTGCGTGGCCAGGCGCTGGTCACGGTCACCGGCAATGGCATGCTGGGCGTGCCGGGCATTGCCGCGCGCACCTTTGCGGCGTTGCAGCTGGCGGGCATTTCGGTCACGCTCATTACGCAGGCGAGCTCAGAACACTCCATCAGCCTCTGCGTGCCGGCCGAACGCGCCGCCGATGCGCGCGGGGCGCTCGAGCAGGCGTTCGCGCTGGAGCTCTCGCGCCGCGAGCTCGAGCGCGTCGATGTGAAGACTGGCATGGCCACGCTGGCCGTGGTGGGCCTCGGCATGGCCGGCTCCCCGGGCATCGCGTCGCGGATGTTCACGTCGCTCTCGCAGGCCGGCGTCAACATCGTGGCCATCGCGCAGGGGAGCTCGGAGCTCAACATCTCGGTCGTGATCACCGAGCGCGATGCCGAAAGTGCGGCGCGCGCCGTGCACGAGGAGTTCCAGCTCGACAAGATCGGTGGCGGCGGCTTGCACGCCGACGATCGGTTCGATGTGGTGCTGCTCGGCGTGGGGCAGATCGGCCGCGAGCTGCTGCGCATGCTGCCGCGCATCAAGGGGCGCGTGAAGCCCACCATCGTGGGGCTCATCGACCGGAGCGGCTTCCTGTTTGCGCCCGATGGCTTGAGCAGCCGCACGCTCGCGCAGGCGGTGCACGTGAAGCAGGGCGGTGGATCGATTGCCGGCATGGCGGGCGCCCACCGCGGCTCGGCCGAGCAGGCGGTGAGCTGGATTGCGCGCCACGCGCTCGCGCGCCCGGTGCTCGTGGATGTCACGGCCGACGAAACGCTGCCGGCCATTCGCCGCGCGATTGCCGCCGACATGGACATCGTGATGGCCAACAAGCGGCCGCTCACCGCGTCGCGCGATGAGGTGCAGGCGTTGCACGCGCTCGCGCTCAAACACGGCGCGCGCATCCTGCACGAAACCACCGTCGGCGCCGGCCTCCCGGTGATGGACAGCTACGCGAAGCTCGTCGAGACGGGCGACAAGGTGCTGCGCATCGAGGGGTGCACGAGCGGTACGCTGGGCTTTCTGCTCACCGAGATCGGCAAGGGGCGGCCGTTCAGCGAGGCGCTGCGCGATGCGATGCAGCGCGGCTACACCGAGCCCGATCCGCGCGACGATCTCTCGGGGATGGACGTGGCGCGCAAGGCGCTCATTCTCGCTCGGCTCATTGGCTTCACCGGCGAATTGAGCGATGTGACCGTCGAGAGTCTGGTGCCCGAGCGATTCCGCGCCCTGCCCACGGCCAAGTTCCTGCAGGCGCTGCCGCAGATGGACGCCGAGTGGGCGGCACGACAGGCGGCGGCGCAGAAACAGGGGAAGGCGCTGCGCTACGTTCTGCGCGCCACGCGCACGAAGGTGGCGGTGGGGCTGCAGGCGGTGAGCCCGTCGCATCCGCTCGCCGGCTTGCGCGGCACCGATAATCAGGTGGTGTTCACCACCATGCGCTACAAGGAGCATCCGCTCGTCATCACGGGCCCGGGCGCCGGGCCGGCCGTGACGGCGGCGGGCGTGCTCAACGACATTCTTCAACTCGCGCCGATCTGATCATGGCGACCTCGCCACTCTTTCTGGGCGCGCACGAAGCGCCCGGGCAGCGCAGCGTGCAGCGCTGTGATGCCTGCGGCCATGAGCTGAGCGCGCTCGATGCGGCGCCCGAGTGCCCGCTCTGCGGCGGTCTGCTCGCCATCATCCATCGGGCGCCGGTTGGCGCCGATGCGCTCCCGCTCGATCCCGCGGCACTGAAGGCATCGTTTGCGCAGCACTGCTGCGCACGCCCGGCGGGCCACGCGAGCGGTGTGTGGCGCTTCGAATCGCTCATCATGCCCGATGCTGGCGCGGCGATCACCAGCCACCCGGAAGGCAACACGCCCCTGCTCGCACGCGCGCGGGTGAACGCCTACGCCGGGTGTGAGGGGCTGCTGCTCAAGCACGAGGGCTACAACCCCACCGGGTCGTTCAAGGATCGCGGCATGACCGTGGGCACCACGCAGGCGGTGCGCACCGGTGCCACCGCCGTAGCCTGTGCGAGCACTGGCAACACCTCGGCGTCGCTTGCGGCGTATGCGGCACAGGCAGGGATTCCAGGGCTCGTCTTCGTCCCGGCCGGCAAGGTGGCGCTCGGCAAGATGGCGCAGACGCTCGCCTATGGCGCGACGACCCTGCTCGTGCGCGGCGACTTCGATGCCTGTCTGCGCCTCGTGCAGCAGGCGAGCCGCGAACTCGGCATCTACCTGCTCAACTCCATCAATCCGTGGCGCGTCGAAGGGCAGAAGACGATCGTCTTCGAGCTCCTGCAGCAGCTGGGCTGGGACGCGCCCGACTTCATCGTGCTACCGGCCGGCAACCTCGGCAACACGGCCGCCTTCGGCAAGGCGCTGCGTGAGGCCCACGCGCTTGGGCTGATCACCAAGGTGCCGCGGCTCGTGAGTGTGCAGGCGGCCGGGGCTGCGCCGTTCGCCAAGGGCTTCACCGAAGGCTTTGCGACGCGCTACACCGTGCAGGCCGAAACGATTGCCACCGCCATTCGCATCGGCGATCCGGCCAGCTGGGATCGCGCCGTGCGGGCGATTCGCGAAACCAACGGCCTCGTGATCACCGCGACCGACGACGCGATCATCGACGCCAAGGTCGCCATCGATGCGGCCGGGGTGGGCTGCGAGCCGGCGAGTGCCGCGAGTGTCGCGGGGGTGAAGCAGCTCGTGGCGCAGGGCGTCATTCACCCGGGCGATCGCGTGGTGGCGGTGCTCACCGGACATGTACTCAAGGATCCCGGCATGCTCGTGGAGCTGCATCAGGAACGGAAGGACTTCGCGCAGGCCAACCGCCCGGTGGAGATCGACGCCACCGTGCAGGCGGTGGAGCAGGTACTCGCGGTCCGGCAGAGGGCGCTCGCATGACCGCCTTGAGCCCCCGTCGGGTGTTGATCACCGGCGCCTCGCAGCCCCTCGGCGTCGAACTCGTGCGGCAGAGCCTCAAGCGCGGCGATCGCGTCTACGCCGCCGCGCGCAATCCGGCGCGCGTACCGGTGCTGGCCGATCTGCGCGCCGAGTACGGTGGCCTCGAGTTGCTCGCATTCGACCCCGCCGATCCGTCGAGCGTGGCCGACGCGGTGCCCATTCTCGAAAGTCTCACCGATTCGCTCGACCTGCTCATTATCGCGCCCGCCGAACCCGGGCCGCATGATCGCGTGAGCGACGCCGAGCGCGATGCGCATCTCTCCACGCTGACGGGTACGGGGCTGACCGAGCACTATCGGCGGCACGCCGTGGCGCCGCTGCTGCTGGTGCGCACGCTGCTGCCGTGGCTCGCGCGGGGCGATGGCGCCCGCATTCTCGTCGTGAACTCGTGGCTGGCATCGCTTGGCGGCAAGACGATGGGCGGCGACTACGCCGCCTGCGCGAGCGGGGCGGCGCTCAACATGCTCACGCGTGCCCTCGCCCATGATCTGGCGGACGAGCGGATCACGGTGCTGATTGGCAATCCCGGCAACTTTGCGGTGAGCCCCGAGGGGCCCGGCTTCAAGGTGCCGATCGACGAGAGTGCCCTGGGGTTGCTGGTGCAGACGGATCGTTTGCCGCGCGACCGAAGCGGCGCCTTCCTCGACTACACTGGCGCCGAGCGGGGCTGGTAATCACCCGGAGAGCGGAGGCAGGGCATGCGTGTGCGCATCGGAATGCTGGGGCTGTTGCTACCACTCGCATTATCGGCGCAGCGGCCCTATGACCTGATCCTCCGCAACGGCACCGTGCTCGATGGCAGCGGCGCGCCAATGCGCCGGGCCGACGTGGCGATTCGGGATGGGCGCATCGTGCGGGTCGGGGTTGTGCCGGCGTCCGCCACGGCCACGACGGTGCTCGATGTGCGCGGGCTGATGGTGGCGCCCGGGTTCATCAACATTCACAGCCACGCCGAAGCCGGCGCGCTGGCGACCGCCGAGAACATGCTGCAGATGGGCGTCACCACCGAACTGGTGAACGCCGACGGCGGTGGCCCGGTGGATGTTGCGCAGCAGGCCAGCGGGTACGCCTCGCGCGGTCTGGCGGTGAACGTGGGCGCTTTTGCGCCGTTCAACAGTGTGTGGGCCCAGGTCGTGGGCGTGAGCGATCGCCGGCCCACGGCGGCCGAGATCGCGCGCATGCGGGGGCTGATCGGGAAGGCGCTCGCTGACGGCGCCTGGGGGGTGAGCGCCGGGCTCGATTACAAGCCCGGCTACTTCGCCACCGCCGATGAAGTCGTGCAGGTGGTGGACACCGCACGGACCTGGCACACCATCTTCACGAACCACGATCGGCTGCGCCCCGAGACGGGGTTTTCGTCGAAGCTGGGCATCGCGGAAACGATCGAGATCGGCACGCGCGCCGGGCTCATGCCGGTCGTCACGCACATGAAGGTGCAGGGGCGTGAACAGGGCGGGGCGCCGACGGTGCTCGCCTCCATGACGGCGTCCACGCGGGCGGGGCGCCCGGTTGCCGCCGATGCGTATCCCTATCTCGCCGGCCAGACGGCGTTGGCCGCGCTCCTCGTGCCGGCGTGGGCGCAGGACGGCGGCGTGCCGGCGTTTCAGCAGCGCATCGCCGATCCGGCTACCCGCGCGCGGATCGTGGCCGAAATCGACAGCGCGCTCGTGGCCCGCTTTACCGGCGTCACCGGCGTGTACCTGCCCGAGTCGCAGCAGCCGCTCACCAAGGTCGTGGCCGACAGTACCGCCACCTCACCCGGCGACGCCGTCGTGCGCCTGGTCGCGAAGAACTCGCCGAGTGCGATTCTCACCTTCGGATCGGAAGCGGATCTCGTGCAGATCCTGCAGTACCCCGCCACGAGTATTGCCTGTGATTGCGGCGCGTCGCGCAACCCGCGATTGCATCCGCGCTACTGGGGCACCTATCCGCGGGTACTCGGCCACTACGTGCGTGAGACGCACGCGCTCACCTGGACCGATGCCATTCGCAAGATGACGGCACTCCCCGCGAGCACGATTGGGCTGACCGATCGCGGGCGACTCGCCGCCGGTCAGTGGGCCGATGTCGTGGTCTTTGACTCCGCCACCGTGATCGATCACGCCACGTACGACGCCCCCACCAGACCGAGCGACGGGATCGTGCACGTCGTGGTGAACGGGCAGCTGGCCTATCGCGACGCGAAGGTGACCGGCGTACAGGCGGGGCGGGTCATCACGCGCCCGCTCTCGGCGCGCTCGACGATTGGCGCCGCCACTCCCGCACGAAGAGCACCGCGGCGCTGACGATCACCAGCCACCCGATCATGCGGCACCACGCCGCGTACTGCGCGTCGCGCGTGAGCGCGCCCGCGTGCTCCAGCAGATAGTTCCAGTCGTGCACGACATCCTCACCATCGCCGATCGACACGAGGGGCAGGTCCATGTCGCGCGCGTCCGCGATGTACGCCGCGAGATTGCCGAGGCTCGAGGCGAGCCAGAAGAGCGGGAGCACGGCCCCGAGCCGGTCGCCCTGACGCCGAATCACCAGACACGCGGCGAGCGGGGCGATCAGCTGCGTCAGGCTGCCGCCGGCAATCCCGAACCACTCGCCCAGCGGGCTCCAGAGCAGATGCCCGAGCTCGTGCACGCCCAGCGTCATCCCGCCAAAGAGCCCTACCGCCTCGGGCGCGAGCCGAATGACGCGCTGCGCGTCATAGGCAAGCAGCACCGCCAGGATGGCGTAGAGCGTGGCGCGGGCGTGGGACATGTGGGAGCAGAATAGCCCCTCACCCGCGTCGGCGCTTCTCGAAGGACTCGCGTTCCTTTTCGGCTTTCTCGCGCTGCTGCTGCACGATGGCGTTCTGGATCGAATCCACGCGGAGGCGCTGCGTACTATCGAGCGTCGCGTAGGCGCGGTCGCGATAGGCGTCCTGGATATCGACCAGCCGATCGAGCAGCGTCTTGGCGCTGTCGGGGAGCATGCCGCCGCGGCTACCGGGGCGACCGCCGCCACGGGCGTCGCCGAACAGCTGATCGAGCGTCTTGAACAGCGGCTCCTGCCGTTCCTTGAGCTCCTTCGCGTAGCTCTTGAACGTATCCTGCTGGGCCTTGCTGAGCTGGAGCGGCTTCTTGTGTTCGAGCAGGAGGGTGAACGGATTGCCCTCCTCGATGGTCTTTCGCGCGCGCTCGGCCGGGGATTCCATGCGCGGTCCACCCATGCCGCCGCGCCCCATGCCGCCGCGTCCCATTCCACCACCGCGCATGCCGCCCATGCCTCCCATCCCGCCCATCTGCGCCAGCAGCGCGGAAGGGACGAAGGCCGCTAGCATACAGAGGCGGCGCGCGAGGCGCAGGCGCGCGGACGAACTGGGGGTCACCGACGGACGCAGCGAGTGGAGCAGCATGGCGGCACGCGAGTTGGGAAGGAGCACGATGAGCACCAGCGGGCGCGGGATCTCGCGGTGGATGACGGCCGCAACGGTACTCGTTGCGGCCTGCGCGGGTAACCCGCAGCCGGGAGCGAACCCCACGCCAGTCGCGGTGCCATCGGGCGCGGCGCCAGGCACGGTGCCACCGGGCGCGGTGCCCGCCGCGTTGCCGGGCGGGGGCGGCGTCGCCGTCATTCCGGTGAAGGTGACCTACGTGCTGCGCGCCCTGCGCCCGGCGCTCGACTCGCTCTTCCCGGTGCGCGACTCCCTCACCGCCGCGCGGTGCGCCAGTGCGGCCGGGCTGGTGTGCCACCAGTACGTGTACCGCCGCGATTCGCTCACCCTCCGCGCCGACGGCGACCGGATGAGCATCACTACCCGCCTCGGGTATCGCGCGCAGCTGGGCGTGATCGGTGGCGCGCGCGTAGCCAGTTGCGGCTACGCGCCGGAGGAGATGCGTCGCACTGATCTCGCCATGAGTACGGCGCTCTACTGGCGCAAGGATTGGCGCATCGGCTCGCGCGACACCCGGCTTGCGGCCACGCTGGTTGACCCGTGCAAGGTCACCGCGTTGGGGGTGAACGCGACCGGGACACTGCAGTCCATCGTGGACAAGCAGCTCGCCACCTTTGCGGCGCAGGCCGACAGCGCGATCCCGCAGGTTGCTGAGTTCCGCACGTTGGCCGACTCGTTGTGGAAGAGCTTTCTCGAGCCCACGCCGCTCGATTCGACCAACGCCATGTGGCTGCTGATCGAGCCCGAGGCGGTGCGCGTCACACCGTTTGCCAGCAACGGTCCGGCGCTCACCACGACGCTCGTACTCTATGCGCGCCCGCGCATCATTGCCGGCGCCAAGCCGGCGGTGCGCGCGCGTCCGCTCCCTGGTCTGGCACTGGGCACGGCGCCGGCGGAGTTCACTGTCCCCGTGACGGCCGAGCTGCCGTTCGATGAGTTGGCGCGGCAGGCCGCGGTGCTCATGCAAGCCGAGACCGGCAAGTCGAGTGTCCGGGTGGATTCGGTGTTCGTGCGCGGCGTGCAGGACAGTGTGTTCGTGGATCTGGCGGTGAGCGGGGCGATCAAGGGGCGCCTGTCGCTCACGTCGCGCATGCGCTGGGACGCGGCGGCGCGTGAGCTGCGCCTCGATGATCTCGATTGGACGCTGCAGAGCCGCGGGGCCCTCTCGCGCGTCACGAGCACCCTGGCGGCGCCGCTCGTCGGGCGCGCCATTCGCAAGGCGACGAACGGCGGCAAGATCGCGCTCGGCGCCCAGCTGGACTCGACACGCGCGGAACTGCTCACCGTGCTCAATGGCACGCTGGCCCCCGGCATCGTGATGGGGAGCAGTGTGCGCGAGGTGCAGATTCTCAGTGTAACCACAAGCGCGACGGCGTTTGTCGTGCGCGCGTTGCTGACAGGGCAGAGTGGGGTGTGGATTCAGTGATCTCGCGTGAGCGGACGCCGTCGTTCCGCTACAAACTGGTGCGCTTGCTGGCCCTCGTGGTGGCGGTCCTTGCCGTTCCGATGTTCCTGGTCGTCATCGGAGCACTCGTGGCCGGCGAGCGCGTGACGTTCGATGGACGGGCACTCACCTTCGAACCAGCGGCCAATCTCGTGACGACTGTGGCGGCCCTTGTCGAGCTCGCCCTCGCGATCCCGATCTACCGCGCCATCACGCAGCGGCGACGCGCCGGCCTCTTGGCGCTCCTCTTCGCCCAGGTCGGTGTCATCATGCAGAAGGCATTCACCGCCTTCACCGATGGCAGCTGGGGCAACGTGTGTGTCAGTGCCATTTGGCTCGGGATCCTCATCAGCATCCGCGACGAACTGGATCAATGAACACCCCGAATCGCCCGCTCGACGACAACGAACCCGCGCAACTCGCCAGCGACGCCCCGCGCCATCCCGCGCGACTCGATGGCCGCGATTTGCCGCCGGTCCCCTCGTCGCCGCCTACGATCGCCGAGCGAGTGAGCGGTGTCGTGGCCAAGCTGGAAGACGCGGAGGGCGATGCGGGCTCCATGCAGCTCGTGGTGCTGCGGCGATCGGCGCTGCTCTATGTGATCGGAACCCTCCCGCTTCAGCTCATGGTCGGGTTCGTGCTACTCGGGAGCGCTGTCTCCGGGGGGCTCGAGCAGCTGGTACGCAATTCGTGGCGCGAGGGGCTGCCGTTCTTTCTGGTTGCCGTGCTGACGTGGCCGATCTTTCTCGGGCTCCGCAAGCGGAAACGCTGGGCCCTGATTACGCTGCTCTGTTCGCTGGTCTGCGCCGCCGCCGCGGCCGGGTGGTATCATGAATGGGCAGGCGTCGGCGGGCTGACGCTCTTTCTCCTCATAAGTGCCAGTTGCTGGCAGGACGTGGATCGGTGATCCGTTCGGTTTCTCGTGCGGTGTCGCAGCTGGCGACAGCCGCGCTCCTGGTGAGCACGTCGGCTGTGGTCGGCCACGCCCAGTTCCGCCCCGTGACCGACTCGGTCACCGCCAGGATCATGCGTCGCATCGCGACGCTCTCCGCCGACTCGATGGAAGGGCGTCGTGCCGGATCCCCGGGCTCGGCGCGCGCGCGGGCGTGGATCATTGGCGAGCTCGCCGCCATGGGCGCGCAGCCGGTCCTCAACGGCGCGTTCGAGATGCCCATCAAGCTGCGGCCGCGTGCCGGCAGCACCGATACCGTGGGCGCCAACCTCGTTGCGCGGATCCCGGGGAAGAAGCGCGGCGGGCCGGTGCTGGTGGTCAGTGCACACTACGATCATCTGGGCGTGCGCAACGGCGAGACGTACAACGGCGCCGATGACGACGCGTCGGGGTGCATCGCGCTGCTCACGCTTGGCGAGCGGCTGCTCAAGGACAAGCCGGAGCACGATGTGATTCTGGCGTTCTTCGACGCCGAGGAGGGAGGGCTTCAGGGGTCGAAAGCGTTCGTGGCCACTCCACCGATCGACCTCGCCGCGGTGGCCCTCGATATCAGCCTCGACATGATCGCGCGGCAGGATGGCCAGGCGCTGTGGGTGAGCGGCACGTCGCACTACCCGGCGCTCAAGCCGATCGCCGACGCCGTCGCCAAGACCGCCGCCGTGCCGATCAAGTTCGGCCATGACACCAAGGACCTGAAGCCGGGCGACGATTGGACCAACTCGTCGGACCACGGCTCCTTCCACGCCAAGGGCATTCCGTTCCTCTACCTTGGCGTGGAGGATCATCCGGACTACCACAAGCCGGGCGACGACGCCGACAAGATCGATCCGCAGTTTTACCGCGGCACGGTGGAGTTTGCGATTGCCCTCGCGCGCCGCGCGGACAAGTCGTTGCCGGAGATCTTCAAGACGCGGAAGCCGGCCCCGTGAGGTTGGCGGTGCGCCTCGCGATCGCCGTGGGCCTTCTGATGGTCCACGGTGGCTCGGCGAGGGCGCAGGCCGTCGATACGCTCCCGTCGCGTCGCTGGGCGCTCGAGGCACTCGTGAGCGCCGGCGCCTCGGCGTGGTCGCAGCCGGTGCTCCCCGGGAAGTTCAAAGCCCGCCCGGCCGGCGGCGCGGGGCTCGCGCTCTCGCACGTGCACTCGTCGCGTTGGCGCGGGGTGCTGGTGTTCGACCGGTACGAGCGGGGGGCCATCGCCGACGGGTGGACGCTGCACGCCGACTATTCCGAGATCGCCGCGCTCGTCATGCGCCGCCTCTTCCCGGTCGGCGTCGTCGATCTCGCCCTCGGCGGCGGGGCCGTCATCGCCTGGCCGGCGAACGGCACGGGGACCCACCGTCTCGATTCGTCGCTCGATTTCACCCTCGATCCGTCGCCGCAGGAGTATTCCGCGCGACTGGCCCTCGAAGCCCGCACGCGGCATCGGCTCCCCGTCAGCGGCCGGATCACCTTTCAGCGCGGACTCAACCGCATCCTGCGCCGGAATCCGTCGGCGTCGAACGGCCGGTGGGACGGCACCACGCCGCCGTACAGCAAGCTGCTGGCGTTTGAGCTCGGCGCGACCCTCCTCCGCTGGTAAACCCACAACCCACCACCAAGAACACGAAACCCTGAACTGATCAGTTGTGGGTTCCGAGCTTTAGGTCCTGGGTTTTGGGTAGAACAGTGAAACGGCCGCATCCCCTTGGAAGGAATGCGGCCGTTTCGATGTGTTCCCCGCCGGCTCGACTGGATGCCGAGCCGGAACTACCTGTGTGCTACCAGGCGTCGACGCGGAGATCGACTGCCAAGTACGAGCCGGCTAAGGGACTGGAACTAGACAATTGATCACCTCCTCGATGGCTGGTGGGACAACAGGCGAAACGACATCGGTTTTCCCTGGGTGACTTCCGCCAGAACCGGTGACCGACGGGATGCCGGGGCCGGGCTGCACGGTCGTCTACGCGGCCGCTCCTCCGCGATGCCGCAATGGTAGGGGCTGTACGCGCGGGAGGCAAGCGAGGGGCGGGTCATTTATCACAGCAGAAGCGCCCCGGTTCCGGCTTCCCGCCTGCTGGCTATGCTTCGGTGTGTCACGGAACACGCCGGTCCGGTCCCTGGCCGGATCCGGCCTTTTGGTCTCCCCACCCCGACCTGACATGTCCCACCTGCCGATGACGTTTGCCCGCCCGTGGCGCCCGCTGGTACGGGCTCTGCCATTCCTGGTCCTGGCCCCCTCCGCGCTCCTGGCCCAGCGCGGGCAGGGCGGAGGGGCCGCCGCCGCTGCCGCCCCCGCGACCCCGGCGCTGGCCCCGCTCCCCAAGGGGCCCCGGGCGATGCTCCTCCGCGACTGGTATCGCGTCGCGACGGTCAGCACCCCGGCCGTCTCCCCCGACGGGAAGCGGATCGCCATGACGGTGACCACCCCCGTGGAAGCCGAGAACCGGCGCCACAGCGAGGTCTGGGTGGTGAACACCGACGGGGGCGCCCCGCAGCGCTGGACGTCGCCGAGCACCGAGAGCAGCAATCCGCGCTGGTCGCCCGACGGCAAGTACCTCTTCTTCACGTCGCAGCGCCCGGGCGGCAAGGGCGCCACGTGGGCGATCCGCCTCGATCAGACCGCCGGTGAGGCCATTCAGGTCGAGGGGTATCCGACGGGCTCGATGCCCGAGAACGGCAGCTTCGGCATCTTCACCGACGCCGTCGTGCCGGCGCCCCAGGTGGCGGCGAACGACCCGTTCGGCCGCATGCCGGTGATGGCCCGGCCGGGGATCGAGGCGATCACCAAGCCCGCCGATCCGGCGCGCTTCGATGGCCGCCACGTGACCGACATGACCTACAAGGCCAACGGCGTGGGCTTCCTCCCGAGCCGTCGCGTGCCGCGCGTCTGGCGCCCGCAGCAGCTCTTCCGCCAGAACATGGGCGATACGGCCCGCAAGCAGCTCACCAACACGGCGTACTCGCACCGCTCGCCGTCAGTGTCGCCCGATGGCAAGTGGATCGCCTTCGTGGCCGACGCCTCGCTGCGCCCGGACTCGGTCGTGGAGCTCGAGCGTGACTCGCTGGCGAAGCTGCCGTACGACAAGAAGCGAGACGAAGTGGAAAAGAATGATGCCGACATCTATGTGATCAGTGTCGATGGCGGCGCGCCACGTAAAGTGGCGCCGTACTTCGGCACCGAGTCGGATCTGACCTGGTCGCCCGACGGCAAGCAGCTCGCCTTCATCGGTCGCCCGGCCCGTACCAAGAGCGCGCGGATCTACACGGTGGACGTGGCCGGTGGCACGCCGAAGAATCTGCTCGGCACGTGGCAGTACGAGCCGGCGGCGATCGACTGGCTGCCGAGCGGGATCCAGTTCACGGCGGAAATCGGTGGCCGCACGGCGGTGCTCAAGGCCGACATGAACGGCGGCGCCCCGAAGGAGCTCGTGGGCGGACGTCGGCAGATCCGCGGCACCGCGTACGACCCGGCCGGCAAGGTCATGGCGTTCGTGGCCACGAGCATGGCCAAGCCGACCGAGCTCTTCGTGGCCAATGCCGACGGCACGGGCGAGCGGAAGCTCACCGGCTTCAACGACGCCGTGAACGCCGACGTGGTGTGGAGCGACGCCGAGCGCTTCACCTACAAGAGCGTGGGCAGCCTCGAAATCGAGGGCTGGCTCATGAAGCCGTACGGCTATGAGGCGGGCAAGAAGTACCCGCTCGTGATCTACATCCACGGCGGCCCGCACTCGGCCTACGGCGAAGGCTGGTTCGACGAGTTCCAGAACCTCGCCGCCCAAGGGATGTGGGTGCTCTTCACGAACCCGCGCGGGTCGAGCGGCTACGGCGCCGACTTTACGTACAGCACGCGCGGCCGCTGGGGCATGGAAGACTATCAGGACCTCATGAAGGCCGTGGACATCGCGGCCGCGCGCCCCGATGTGGACAGCACCAAGATGGGCGCCACCGGTGGCTCGTACGGCGGCTTCATGACGACGTGGCTCGCCACCAAGACGACGCGCTTCAAGGCGATCGAAACCGACCGTACGATCACCGACTGGACGTACTGGTACGGCTCGAGCGACGCGCAGGGGCTCACCGAGTTCGAGTTCTACGGCAAGCCGTGGGACAACCAGAAGCTGTACGACTCGCTCTCGCCGATCCGCTATGTGCAGAAGGTGAAGACGCCGATGCTGCTCGTGCAGAGCGAAGAGGACCACCGCACCCCGATGGGGAGCGCCGAGATCTGGTTCATGTCGCTCAAGAAGCAGGGCGTGCCGGTGGAGATGGTGCGCTACCCGCGCTCCAACCACGACCTCTCGCGCACCGGCGAACCGTGGCTGCTGGTGGACCGCCTCGGCCGCTTGCGGCAGTGGTTCGGGTACTGGCTGCAGGGCAACAAGAACGTTGCCAACTGATCGTCTGGTGTGGTTGATAGATCGTTGAACTGATCGCACAGAGGCCACAGAGTCGCAGAGAGCACAGGGGCGGGCGCCGGCTCAACCGCGGCGCGCCCCAGTGTTATATGTGACTCGGTGTTATATGTGGGGTCAGTTTAAAAC